>JAFVEW010000067.1 GCA_017475805.1 Synergistaceae bacterium
GAAAAATAAAACATATAAGGCGACGGATTGAGAGTTCGCAAAACTCTATAGGTATTAAAGAGGCTACCTTCAAAATCAGCTTCCATTCTATTCGATAAGACGATCTGAAAAATATCGCCGTCAATGATGTGTTCTTTTGCTCTTTTGACCATATCGCAATAAATTTCTTTGTTGAAAAGCGTCTGAAAGTCAGATTTTAATTTACATGAAAACTCTTTTTGAGGTTTTCCGCGCCTGATTAATGCCTCGATTTTATTTAATTCTTCTTGGGCATTTTGAAACCCGCTATTAATATCTTTTTTAAGATCTATATTGACGATTAAAACTATTTTCTGGCGAAAATTATCAAAGGCTATGACTTTATCAAAAAGCATTAAATCAACGTCATTAAATTTTTCGAGGTCATTAACATTATTCTTTAAGATATGCTCTGAATATTTCAAATAATCATAGGCAAAATAACCAACAAGCCCGCCAGTAAAAGGCGGCATACCCTTAATGGCAGGACTTTTATTTTCGGCGATTATCTGACGGATATAAAAATCAGGATTTTCGCTCCGAAAAAACTGTTCTTTTTTGTCTGTGAAATAAGAGATTTTAACGTTCTCGTCCTTACAGCTTACACAAAGTTTCGGATCATATCCAAGAAAAGTATAACGCCCCCAATTTTCATTATCTCCGGCACTCTCCAAAATGAAGCAGTGTTCAGAAAGCTCCATCAAAATTCTCATTACTTCAACAGGAGTTTTTATGTCAGAAAAAATTTCACGACTTAGAGGGATGACACTATAATTTTCTTTTGCAAATTTTTTAGCCTGCTCAACCGTAATGCTCATTTTGTTTTTTCCTCACGTTCTCTATATTGCGATACTGTATGAAATATAGCATGGACAGAAAAAGCAAAACAGAAGCATAAACTACGTACAGCAATCAAAAATGAAGGATTATTTGTCCCACTTGCTTGTTTTATAATTTATTTGAATAAATCTATCATTCATAGAACTTCCGGGAAAACGTTTAGAAGCATCGGCATTGTAAGTTAAAGTTATTGTTTGATAACGGTCAGGCGTCCAAACGTTTCGTAAGATAATTTTTTTTGCATTTCGAGTATTTGCTGACGGCGATGCCTTTGTCGAACCGTAAGAAGAATTAAAACCTTTTTGCAGGGCCTCGTAAAATTTTCGATCATATTCAGCGTCGCCCATGCTTTGAAGGTAAACGGTCTTTGAACTTAATACTTTATTTTTATAAAACACGAACACGAAGCGAGCCGGATAACCTTCAAAAAAGCCTTCCATAGTTAGAGAATCTTTGCGTGGCGTCAAAACTCTTGCGCCGCTGTTTTCCATTCTTTTTTGAGTGCGAGCAAAAGTATGACCGAACGGCAAAGATAAAAACGCTTCAGAACTGTTTGAAAGTGCTTCAGATTTTACGATGAATATATTAATAATAAATAAAACTATAAAAATTTTTTTCATGAATATCGCGCTCCTTGTAGTGTATAATGAAATAAAATCGTCCTGGAGAGGTAGGACGTAAAAAATTTAGAACTTACCAAAGCGGGGTTGCTTCCCCCACTTCGGACAAGTCCTAACATGGAAGGAAATTAGCGTTTGACAACACGGATTAAATCCGTCAAGGCTCGTAATAGGTCAGCTAAGGCCTTTGCGAGCTTTATCATTAAGATCATTTGAATAATCTTTTTCACGCTATACACCCCCTTTCACCTGAAAAAATTTTTTTCAAGCTACCGGGAGTCCCCGAGCAAGCTCCACACTGAATTAAATCCAGCGTGCCTCTCCGAAAAAATATTTTAACATACGTGATTTTAATTAGCCTTTGCTAAGATATAATTATGAAAATTTATTTATTTTAATAATTAGGAGCAGGTGAAAAAATTTTGTCAATCGTAAATCATAATAAATTCAAATTTTTATTTTTATTCATAATAATTTTTCATGGTAACGCCTTCGCAATGACACCCGCGCGAACATACTCAGTAGGAGTTATGGCTGCGTATCAACAAGCCTACGCCATGAATTTTGAAATTTGGAAACCTCAAGATTTGCCCGCAGGCTGGTACGCAACATTTGACGGCTTCCCTGTCGCTCAGATTGCTGAAAATCGCTGGGTCTATGGACAAATAGGGCTTGAAGGTGTCATAAGACCTACAAATATTTTAGTCGGTTCGGTAGTGCCTGATAAAATTCCCGGCCTCGTTCGAGTTGCTGCAATGTGGAACTACGGAAGATATTTAGAGAACGAAGAATTTTTGAAAATTCGCGATTACCGCTGCAACAGAATGGGCTGGCTCGATTTAGATAAATATCAAGCAAGCACTTTAATCGCTTGGAACACTCGCAGGATTGGTGTTTGGCTTTGGCTTGGCAATCGTTGGAAACGTTTTACTCCTTATAGCGGCGAATATACTTGGCAAATGATAAAAAGAATCGCGCCTTATATCGCTGAAGAATTGCGGAAAGCTAATTTCTGGTATCAAAGCGGCGAACCTTTAGAAGTTGCAGACCTCACACGTCAATGGGGCTGGATTTGGGGAGGCAAAGTCATTCTTGAAAGTCTTAAGGCTTATCAGGACAGCGGCGGCAGTGATGGCAATGTTACTTCAATGCACGACTCTTCAAGCTCTGGTGGAGGCGGCAGCTCTCCGCAAGAAAACAATAATTCTCGCGGTCAGTGGGACGTTGATTAAAAAGCAAGTAGGAATTAGGAATGAAAAAAACTCAGAATAATAACAAAGACAGAATAACGCAGCTTTTAACAATGGCTTGGAGTACTTCAAGTCCTGCGCGTGAATTGGCTATAGCTAATCAGATTTTAGAACTTGACGCCGACAATATCGAAGCCTTAATAATGAAAGCCGACCAAACTGAAAATCAAGATAAAAGACTTGAACTTCTTTCGCACGCTCTGGAAGCCTTAGACAAGCCCGGCAACTGTGAGCCTGAAGAGAAAAAATTATTATTTATTTCGATTAATCATCGAATAGCTTTTACTTACATGGGACTCGGCGACCTCAATAAGGCCTTTGAATATTGCGAGACTGTTTTAAGATTTTGCGAGGAAAATTCTGAAGACGAATATATTAAATCCGAATACGATGAGACCATGATGAAAGCTCTTTTTTATCGCGTCTTAATTGAGCGTCGGGACTGGCAGAAGATTTTAACTGAAGCAATGCGAGACTCAAAAATCACGCTTGGACGAGCTTACGCAAAATTAATAGCAGCATGGTTTTTAGGCGGAGAAAATTCTAAAAAAATCTGCGCAAATTTATTATGGGACGCTTTGAGCATTGCTCCTGACGTGCCTTTTTATATTCTTGGATATTTTGAAGAGCCTGACGAGAACAGCGAGCCTGAAGCCTTTGAAGATTTCAGCTTCGCTTTGATGTATTATGACACGGTCGCAGTAACTGACGAATTATTTAACTGGTTTTCACGCGGTGTTATATTATTCGGACTTTTGTCAGGACGCTTTGACGGCAAAGAGCAGGATTATTTAATCGATGTTCTTGACGGTCTCGGCGGATTTGACGAATATGAAAAAATGAAAGATATTATCGTTGAAACAGGAGACAGCTTAGTTTTAGAAGCTCTTGCTGCCCATAAATGCCTAACGAATTAATAAAAGGAGAAAAAATTTGACTTTGACATTCAAAGATTCACATAAGCTCCAGCCTAAAGAACTCAGAAAAATTAAGGACGAGTCAAGCTGGAAATTTAAGACAACAGACGAAATTATATTAAAGAAAACTAAAACTCCTGCGCCTTTAATCGGTCAACAGCGTGCTGTCGAAGCTATGGATTTCGGCTTGGCCGTCAATGGACGCGGATATAATATTTTTATCACAGGTCAGCCCGACAACGGACGAACAAGTTACGCTCTTGAAAAACTTGAAGCCTTAGCAAAAAATCTTCCTGCGCCGGACGACTGGCTCTATCTTTACAACTTTGAAAAGCCTGAAGAACCTTTAGCCGTTTCTGTCGGAGCAGGGCAGGGCAAAAAACTTTCTGAGCAGCTCGAAGATTTATTAAAAGATTTGAAAACAACAATCAGCAAAGCCTTTGAACAATCTCAATATGAAGACGCTAAGGCCGCTCACGTCAAAGAGTTTCAAGAGAAAGCCTCAGCGATTATGGACAAGCTCAAAGCTCAAGCAGCAAAAGATAAGTTTTCATTGAAGCGAACGCCGCAAGGTTTCATTAATATTCCTTTAGTCAAAGATAAAGACGAAGAAGGAAAGCCTATAATCCGAGAATTGAAACCGGACGAATTTGAAAATCTTGACCCTAAGAAACAAAAAAAATATATGGACAAGAGCGACAAAATCTCGCAGCGAACTATGTTAGGCATGAGAGAAATCCGCGACATGGAAAAAGAACTCCGCGAGAAATTAAATCAGCTTGAAGCTGAAATTTGCCGTTCTGCTATAACTCCGTGCCTTAATGACATCAAAGAAAATTTCAAAGACAACGAGCCGTTATTAAATTGGTTCGACAAAATGGCTGATGATATTATCGAAAATTCAGCTGCTTTCGTTACAGCTTCACGCGACGAAAATGCCGACGTAGATTTTACCCGCTATCAAGCAAATTTATTCGTCAGCAATGACCCCGACAAAGGCGCACCAGTAATTTGGGAAACAAATCCAACTTACTATAATCTTTCAGGCCGTGTCGAATATGAAAGCCATCAGGGATATTTATATACTGATTTTCGCAGAATTTTAGCCGGAGCTTTTCACAAAGCTAACGGAGGTTTTTTAGTTCTTGACGCTGAAAAAGTTTTGATGAATTTCATGTCTTGGGAGTCCATTAAAAGAATAATGCGTACAGGAGAAGCCGATATTGAAAACTTAGGCGAACAATATGGAGCTTTGCCTTTATCATCGCTGCGTCCGTCGCCGATTAAAATGAATTTGAAAATCGTAATGACAGGCTCTCCGTATCTTTATGAACTCTTGCAATATTATGACCCTGAATTTAGCAAAATTTTTAAGATTAAAGCAAGTTTTGATATCGACATGCCGCGAAATTCTCAGAACGAAAATAAAATGGCTGAGTTTGTCGCAGGATTTATAAAACGCGAAAATTTAAGACCTTTCGACTCTTCTGCTCTTTCGGAAATTATTGAATGGTCAAGCCGTGAAGCCGAAGACCAAAATTTATTATCTGTCGAAGTCGGCAAGCTCCGAGAATTAATAATAGAGGCTAACGCATGGGCGGAAGTAGGCGGAAATAAAAAGAAATCTCCTGTAACACGCGAGAATGTTATAAAGGCGATTAATCATAAAAATTATCGTTCAGGACTTTATCAAGAAAAATTAGCTCGTGCTTTCAAAGACGGTGTTATTTATATCGATACTAAAGGCGAAGCTGTCGGTCAAATTAACGGCCTCAGTGTTATTGACTTAAACGATTATCGTTTTGGACATCCGTCAAGAATTACAGCTAACGTTTTCATGGGTCAAGAAGGCGTTGTCAATATCGAACGCGAAGTAAAAATGACAGGGCCTATTCATAATAAAGGCTTGATGATTCTTTCAAGTTATCTCGGACGAAAATACGCTCAAGACATGCCTTTAAGTTTAAGTGCGCATATAACTTTTGAGCAGAATTATTCAGGCATTGAGGGCGATAGCGCGTCATCAACAGAATTATATTGTTTATTGTCCGCGTTGTCGGGCTTGCCGCTGAATCAAGGAATAGCCGTAACAGGCTCAGTAGACCAATTCGGAAATGTTCAGCCTATCGGTGGCGTTAATGAAAAAATCGAGGGCTTTTACGAATATTGCAAAATTTCAGGATTGACCGGCAAACAGGGCGTAATGATTCCCGACTCTAACAAGCGTCATTTAATGTTGAGTTCCGAAGTTATTGAAGCTGTTAAGGACGGTAAATTTTCTATATGGTCAGTCAAGAATATTGATGAAGGCATAGAGATTTTGACAGGCATCACCGCAGGTAAAGCTCGAAAAGACGGCTCTTTTACGAAAGATTCCGTTCACGCTCTCGTCAGGGAAAAATTAAAGAAAATGCTTGCCGACAGCTTGAAGCTCGAAAAGAAATTCGGCTCAGAAAAGAAAAAATCAAAAAAGAAAACTCAGGCTTCGGATTCAGACTTAAAGAATCAAGATAAAAGTTCAAAAGAAAAATAAAAAATGAACAAGGAAAAAGTTTTTTTCATACTTGACGAACTTGAAAAAATTTATCATAACGAACAACGTCCGCCGGAGCTTGGCCATGATGACCCGCTTGACGGTTTAATTTTAACGGTGCTGTCTCAAAACACTAACGATAAAAATCGAGATACAGCTTTTACTAAATTAAAAAATCTTTATCCAACTTGGCATGACGTAGTAAAAGCTGGACGCACAAAACTTGAGGAAGTAATACGAAGTGCCGGACTCGCTCATACAAAAGCAGGACGGATAATTAATATTTTGCAAATCATTCATGAGGATTTCGGCGAATATTCTCTTGAAAAATTATCTGAAAAAGAAAGCGGCGATATTCGAGAATATTTGCGGGCTTTTCCGGGCGTCGGAGCAAAAACTGTCGCGTGTGTTATGTTGTTCGATATGAAAATGCCTGCATTTCCTGTTGATACTCATATAACAAGAATCTCAAAAAGAGTCGGCGTCGCTCCTGAAAAAATTTCGCCGGAAGAAATTTCGCGTTTTTATGAGAGCATCGTCCCTATTCCGCGTTGTCTTGGCGGGCATGTGAACATAATCGAGCATGGCAGGGCAGTGTGTCACGCAAGAAATCCTGAATGCGAGTCTTGCGTGCTTGCCTCACAGTGTGAATTTATACAATAGTTCTGAGAAACTTTTGACGGAGAGGTATAGCATGGACGAGAAATTAAATTTTTTAATCGAATTTTTATTAGACGAAATGCCTGAATATAAATCCGACGCGGCAAATATCAGCGACAAAAAAATTCTGTTGCGCTCATTAATGAACGTCAGGCCGCCAAGAAAATTAAACCCGAAATTTTTAGAAGTTCAGGACGAATTTTTATCTAACGAACGAGAATTAAAAGGCGTTGTTCACGCCGACGAACTTCCTGAAATTCAGCACGGCATTTCAATTTGGCAAGGCGACATAACAAGACTTGATGCTGACGCGATAGTCAACGCTGCTAATGAAAGATTATTAGGGTGTTTCATTCCGTGCCACCGATGTATTGATAACGCTATTCACTCAGCGGCAGGGCTTCAGCTTCGCAATGAATGTAACGAAATCATGAAAGCTCAAGGTCATGACGAACCGACAGGCAGTGCAAAAATAACACGCGCCTATAATCTTCCGTCTAAATTCGTAATTCACACTGTCGGACCGATAGTTTTTGACGCAGTAACTGAAAGTCAACGCGTCGAGCTTGAGAACTGTTATAAATCATGTCTCGAATTAGCTGACGAAAAAAATTTGAAAAGTCTCGCTTTTTGCTGTATATCTACGGGAGAATTTCATTTTCCTAATGATGAAGCCGCGAAAATCGCCGTAAAAACAGTGAAAAATTTTTTGCCGCAAGCTAAATCGCTCAAAAAAATAATTTTCAATGTCTTCAAAGATTTAGACTTAAAAATTTACGAGAAAGAACTAAAAAATTAAACTTATGAATGAAAATAAAACAGAAAAAATTGATTTACTCCGCAAAAAACTTGACGAGGCCGAAGCTATTTTAATCGGTGCTGGCGCAGGGCTTTCAACGTCGGCAGGCTTCACTTACTCAGGTGAGAGATTTGAAAAATTTTTCGCGGATTTTGAAGAAAAATATAATTTTCATGACATGTATTCAGGAGGTTTTTATCCATATGAAACTCCCGAAGAAAAATGGGCATTTTGGAGCCGCCATGTTTTTATTAATAGATATTCAGACGCTCCAAAGCCTGTCTATGAAAATTTATTAAAACTCGTGAAAAATAAAAATTATTTCGTCTTAACAACTAACGTCGACCACTGTTTTCAAAAAGCTGGCTTCGATAAAAAAAGACTTTTTTATACTCAGGGCGACTACGGTTTATTTCAATGTTCGCTGCCATGCCATAATAAAACTTATGACAACGAAGAAATTATTATAAAAATGGTAGAGCAACAAAAAAATATGCGCGTGCCTTCGGATTTAATTCCTCATTGCCCTGTCTGCGGCCGTCCTATGGAAATGAATTTACGTTCTGATGATTCATTTGTTGAGGACGAAGGCTGGCAGCTTGCCTGTGATAATTACGTTAGTTTTCTCAATGAAAGCCGCGATAAAAAAACTTTATTTTTAGATTTAGGCACAGGAATGAATACTCCTGGCATTATTAAATTTCCGTTTTGGCAGATGACCCGCGAATGGCCTGACGCTTTTTACGTCTGCATAAACTTGGGTGAAGCCTACGTTCCTTCACGTGATAAATACGAAGATAAATCTCTTTGTATCGACAGCGACATCGGCGAAATCTTAAACGAGTTGATTTAATAAGTTGAATTTTTCCAGCCTTGACGAATTTCTCAAAGAGACATCGAACGATGACAGGGAATTTTTGAGCGATGAAGAAATTTCAAACGTCGCTCCGACTGCTTGTGCAATGGCGAACTCTTTAGGAGGCTGGATAGTTTTAGGCGCGGAACGTGAATTTGACGACGAAATAAAAATTACGGGATTTTTCCATTCGCCTTTAGCTATAAATTCTTTAATTCAGCGTGGAATTCTTTTTGAAGCTCAGACACTCGAAAAAATTTTAATTATAAAAATCGCTCCATTAAGTTTCAGAGAAAAACCTTTATTTTTTAGGGGAATTTGTTACCGTCGTGTCGAAGGCGTGAATTTAATATCGTCTCGGCGTTCAGCAATGTTAATGGCCTGTAAATCTCCATGCGATGACGAGCCTGCAATAAATTTTTATCTTGACCCTGAAAGCCTTAATGAATTTCATGAACACGTTATAAAAATTAATGACGAATATAAAAATTTTTCATCAGAAGATTTTTTGTGCCGGAGTTTTATATTTTCAGGAAAATTTTTAACTTTTGCCGGAGCTTTGATGTTTGGAAATATTATCAGAGTACGCGTTATTTTAGACTCTCAAGCCGAACATATTGAAATTGAAGCACGAAATATTTGGGATGCTTACAAAAATATTTTGCCTCGTCTTGTCAATAAACTTTCATCAGGCTGCTCGCAGGCTTTTCAGGAAATTTTTATAAATTCTCTGCTTCATTCAGATTATCGCGCAGGAAATTTGATTGAGATTTTTATAACGTCAAACCCTCCGAAAGTTTTAATCACTAATCCCGGAATTATTTGCGACGGAACTCGAAATAAAAGATTAAAAAAAATTTTTGAGCTTTCAGGAATTTCAATTAAAAATCGTAATATTGAATACGTAAAAAAATTCATGCCCTCATTCAAATTAGAACAGGACATGTTAAATTTTCGTGTTAAAACTTCGCTGCCTCTTATAGGGCAATAAATGTCTCCAATTCCTACTTGTTTTTTTTACGCTATAATTAGCGCAAAATTTCAATTCTTTTATTTAATTTAATTTTTTTTCAAAAATTTGAGGGGAGTGTTTATATCACGATGAACTTGCCGACGTTTTTAGGCGGTGTACATCCGCCCGAAGGCAAAGCTCTCACGGAGAATAAGGCTATCGAAAAATTAATGCCCGAAAATCCCGGAGAGTTATTTGTTTATCCATTGTCCCAGCATATTGGCGCGCCGTGTTCGCCGATAGTTAAAAAAGGCGATGCCGTTCTTGTTGGACAGAAAATCGCTGACACTGAAGCATTTGTTTCAGCTCCGATTTATTCGGGAGTTTCAGGGACGGTCAAAGAAATTGCTCCGAAAATGACAATCGCAGGCAGCATTGAGAATTGCATAGTCATTGAAAGCGACGGAAAATACGAAAAAGCTCCGTCTTTGCTCGAAGAATTAGGCCACAAACCCGAAGCCGGAGATTATGTGAAATTAATTCGCGATGCCGGTATTGTAGGAATGGGCGGAGCTTGTTTCCCGACTCACGTAAAACTTTCTCCGCCTAAAGATAAAGTCATTAATTGGATCATTATTAATGCAGCCGAATGCGAGCCTTATTTAAGCTGTGATAACAGATTGATGATTGAAAGTCCCGACGAAATTATCAGAGGTCTTCAATATGCTCTCGAAATTTTCCCAAAAGCTCAGGGCGTTATCGCTATCGAAAATAACAAACCCGAAGCCATTAAGATAATGACTGAACATAACAAAAATCCCAAGATTAAAATCATGCCTCACAAGGTCAAATATCCTCAAGGCGCGGAAAAAATGTTGATTAAATCCGTAACAGGTCAGGAAGTTCCTTTAGTCCCGGCTTTACCTGCTGATGTCGGCTGTATAGTCTTAAATACCCGTACGGCTTGGCAAATTTGCAAAACTATTGAGGAAGGTTTGCCTGTCGTTGAAAGAGTTATTTCTGTAACCGGCGACGCTGTAAACGAACCTAAAAATTTACAAGTTCCGCTCGGAATTTCAGTCAGAAAATTAATCGATGCTTGCGGCGGCTTTACAACTGAGCCTTTGAAAGTTATCGCAGGCGGCCCGATGATGGGACTTGCTATGCGTTCAATCGATGTTCCAGTCGTAAAAGGAACAAGCGGAATTTTAGCTTTGACTTCAAAACTTGCTTACATTGCCGAAGAGAGCGCGTGCTTGCGTTGCGGAAAATGCGTTGAGGCTTGTCCGATGCACTTAGAGCCTACGTTCTTAGATAGAGCAGTTAGGAAACGCGATTATGAAACTTTTGAAGCTCACGGAGGAATGAACTGCATAGAGTGCGGCTCATGCGCTTATTCATGCCCTGCGTCAAGACATTTAGTCCAGAGTTATAAAAACGGCAAAGCGGCGGTTAATGAAGCTCGAAAAAAAGCTGCGGCACTTGCTAAAGAGAAAGCGGAGGCGAAATAATTATGTCAACACAGCTCACAGTATCGACTTCACCGCACGTTCATTCAGAATTTACAACTCGCGGGATTATGTTCTCGGTGATTTTAGCTTTGCTTCCCGCAGGAGTAATTGGAACTTATTTTCTTGGCATTCGTTCGCTCTATGTCATAGCAACGTGCGTATTTGCCTGCATTTTAAGCGAATGGTTCTGGCAGAAATGCGTAATGAAAACTAAAACAACTCTCGGCGATTTATCCGCAATCGTTACGGGCTTGTTACTTGCTTATAACTTACCGCCAACTATGCCTTTATGGATGGCCGTTTGCGGTTCTATTTTTGCGATTATCGTTGTTAAAGGCTTTTACGGCGGCTTAGGCTGCAATATCGTAAACCCTGCCTTAGCTGCCCGAGCGATGATGTTAATTTCTTGGCCTACAGCTATGACAACATGGACAGTTCAGGGAATTTCAGGAGCGACACCTTTAGCGGCAATGAAAGCCGGAAGTGAAATTAATATTTCCTGCTGGGATTTGCTTGTAGGCAATATGGGCGGCTGTATCGGTGAAACTTGCTCGGTGTTATTAATTTTAGGCGGAATTTATTTAATTTGGGAAGGCGTTATTTCATGGCGAATTCCTGTAATTTATATCGCTACAGCTTCAATTTTAGCGGCCTGCTTCGGACATGGCGGCGTTATGACTGAAATTTTCACGGGCGGCTTATTAATCGGAGCTATTTTCATGGCCACTGACTACACGACAAGCCCTATGAGCGCGAAAGGCCAAGTTATTTACGCATTCGGATGCGGCTTGCTCACGGCCTTAATCAGAACTTGGGGCGGTTATCCTGAAGGCGTTTCGTTCTCGATTTTAATAATGAACATCGCCGTGCCTTTGATTGATAAATACACAGCTCCGAAAATTTTAGGCGCACCGAAAAGCAATTTCTTTAAGAAAACGGAGGCGAAAAAATAATGAACGCGTACATTAAAAAAGCTCTCCATTTAGGCGGAACATTATTCGCTGTAACGGCTATAACAGGTTTAATCTTAGGCGTCGTCGAACATTACACATCGCAAGCTATAGCAAGAGTTGAAGCCGAAGCACGCAACGCTGCTTTTAGAATCGTAATGCCTGCAGGTGAAAATTTCGAGACTTTTGAACTCAAAGATAACGAATTTGTTTCAGACGTTCAGAAAGCTACTGACACTAACGGCACAGTCGGCTGGTGCTTGACGGTCGGCTCAAAAGGTTACGGCGGCGTTGTTACTTTTATCGTCGGCGTTACTAAAGACGGCAACGTCAAAGCCATTAATATATTAAATCACTCAGAGACTCCGGGACTTGGAGCAAAATCAACAGAGCCTGAATTTTACACGCAATTTAATGACAAGGAGCAACTTCCTTTGAAGGTCGTTAAGGGTGCGGCTTCAAATCCTGACGAAATTTCAGCTATCTCCGGCGCAACTATAACTTCAAACGCTGTAACTTCAGGCGTTAATGCTGCCGTCGAATATTGGAACATTAATTTGAAAGGGGCTGAATAAAAATTGAGCCAAAATAAATTAAGCAATTTTAGAATTATTGCAAACGGAATTTTATCTGAAAATCCTACGTTTGTTCAGTGTATAGGACTTTGCCCGACTTTGGCCGTTACAACAAGCGTCGCTAATGGCTTAGGCATGGGTATTGCGGCAACATTCGTTTTAATCGCATCGAACGCTGTTATCTCGCTTTTAAGAAAAATGGTGCCTGACGAGGTCAGAATTCCGATTTTTATCGTCGTTATTGCGGGCTTCGTTACGGTCATTGAATTTTTAATGAAAGGTTTTGCGCCTGAATTAAATAAATCGCTTGGAATTTTTATTCCGTTAATCGTCGTCAACTGCATTATTTTAGCTCGCGCTGAGGCTTTTGCGTCTAAAAACGGCGTTTTAGCTTCTGCTCTTGACGGCGTCGGAATGGGCTTAGGCTTCACTTGCGCTTTAACTTTCTTAGGCTCAATCCGCGAAATTTTTGGCGGCGGTACATGGCTTGGAATGCCTGTAATCAGCTTTGAGCCTGCGATGTTAATAGTATTAGCACCGGGAGGCTTTATAATTTTAGGCTGCTGCATGGGGGCTTTCAGAGCTATTCAAGCACGCGCTAAAGGGATCGGAGCTGTTCCTGCTGAGGCTGCGACAGGCTGCGGCTGCTGTGCTATGGCGAAATTCTGTCATAAAGACAAAGACGAATACGAGGAGGCGAAAGCATAATGACGTTTACTGAATTAGTTTTGCTTTTCATAAGCTCGATTTTTGTTCATAATATTTTGCTCTCGCGTTTCTTGGGCTGCTGTCCTTTCATGGGAGTCAGCTCGAAATTAAAAACTGCTCAGGGAATGGGCGCGGCTGTCGTCTTCGTTATTGTTTTAGCTTCGTTGATGACTTGGCTGACTTATAATTATTTGCTCGTTCCGCTTCATCTTGAATATTTATACACGCTGTCATTTATTTTAGTCATTGCTGCTCTCGTTCAATTCGTTGAGTTAGCTTTGAAGAAATTAAATCCTGTGCTTTATAAGTCGCTTGGAATTTTCCTGCCCTTAATCACAACAAACTGCGCAGTTTTAGGCGTCGCCGTCTTAAACATGAACGAAGGCTACGGACTTGCGGCGGCTTTAGTAAACGCTCTCGGTTCGTCATTAGGATTTTTGCTTGCTATTTCATTAATGGCCGGAATCCGTGAAAGAATTGAAGATAATGAAGGAATCCCTGTAAGTCTTCGCGGCCTTCCTATGGCTTTAATAACGGCGGGCTTGATGTCGATAGCTTTCATGGGCTTCACAGGAATTATTAAATAGGGAGGCTTAAACATGGATATAATGCACGTATTTGTAACGCCTTTAGCCTTAATGGGAATAATGGGCGGAGTTTTCGGAGTGCTGCTTGCTATAGCCTCGATAGTTTTCATGGTTCATCAGGATGAAAGAATCGGCTTAATTCGTGCGGCTTTGCCAGGAGCTAACTGCGGCGGATGCAGCTATCCCGGCTGCGACGGCTACGCTTCAGGTGTTGTCAATGACGGTGCTGCTGTAAATAAATGCTCGGTCGGCGGCGCACCTGTTGCGGCAAAAATAGCTTCAATAATGGGCGTTGATGCGGGCGAGACGATTCCTATGAGAGCGTTCTTAAAATGTAAAGGAACGTGTGAGGCTTCACCGCGTCAATTAGTTTATGAGGGAATTAAAGACTGCCGAAGCGCGGCGACGATTCCCGGCGGATCTCCTAACGCCTGCCCGTTCGGCTGCATAGGTCTTGGAACTTGCGTCAGCGTTTGCAATTTCGGAGCTTTATCGATGGGCGACGACGGTCTTCCTAAGGTTGATGTTGATAAATGCGTTGGCTGTGGTGCTTGTGTTGCGAATTGTCCGAAAGGAATTTTCACGCTTATTCCGAAGGCCGCTGATGTTGTTGTTGCTTGTAATTCACATTGGAAAGGCCCGATGGTCAAGAGCGTATGTTCGGCTGGCTGTATTGGTTGTACGCTTTGCACTCGAGTTTGTCCTGTTCAAGCTATAGAAATGCAGAATGATTTAGCCGTCATAGATCAATCTAAATGTATAAAGTGCGGCAAATGCGCTGAAAAATGTCCGGCGAAGTGTATAGCCGTCGGCGAGAAGGCTATTTAATTTGTTAAGAAGTCCGCATGTTTGTTGCGGGCTTTTTGATTTTTATTAGGAGGCTATAAACTTGAATGCAATACAAGGTAGTTTTCTTGGAATTTTAGACGGCAAGACTCAATATATTCTGCCTACATTTCAACGGCATTACAGTTGGGATAAAGAACAGTGTGAGCAACTTTGGAATGACCTAAAAAATATGGAAAAACGTAACAAAAAAGCTTATTTCATAGGCTCAATAGTCAATCAAGCTGTCGGTATTGTTCCAAGTGGCGTAAGGGTACAGCAATTTGTTCTAATCGATGGCCAGCAACGTCTTGCTACAATTATGTTGATTTTAATCGCCCTGAGGAATTATTGTATCGCTAATCCTGAAGATAAAAATGTAAATTTCACTTCAGATGAAATCAATAATATGTGGCTCAAAAATCAATATGCAAAAGATGATGAACACTATAAACTTCTTTTGGTAGGCGAAAACAGAGAAACTTTAATTGACCTCATCGAAGAAAAAATTGAAGGGAAAACTATATCCGAAGAAACTCGTTCTAAACTACTTCAGAATTATAAATTTTTCGAGGAAAAAATCTCAGAGAGCAAGTCAGAAATGACTCCAGCGGCACTTTATGAGGCAATAGGTAAGCTTCAAATTGTAAATATCACACTCGATGAAAGCGATGATCCACAGGCCATTTTTGAAAGCTTGAATTCGACCGGCAAGGATTTATCAAAATCAGATTTAATTCGTAATTTTGTTCTAATGGGATTAGATTACGAGACACAAACAGAAATCTACAAAAAATTTTGGCTTCCGATGGAAAAATTGTTCGGTAACGAAAAGCAGGATGCTCTAATGGATGATTTTTTTAGAGATTATCTTACTATGAAATTATCTCGTATCATAAAAGAAGACTTAGTTTATGATGAGTTCAAAAAATGGTTCTATTTTGAAAGCAATTTTGAGAAGAAAATTCCGGAGCTTTGTAACGATATTTTCAATTTTGCAACGTACTACACAAATATAATTTTTGCACGAAGCAGTAATCCGAAATTGCAATCTCTTTATGCAGAAATTAAAGAACTAAAAATGACCGTTGCATATCCGTTTTTAATGAAAGTAAATGACGATTTTAGAAGTGAATTAATCACAGAAGAGAATTTACTTGAAATTGTTCGACTGTCTATTAGCTATGTTGTACGAAGAAACATTTGCGGCATAGAGGCGCGAGAGCTTAATAAGTCTTTTATGTATCTCCGCAACGGAATAGATAATCTCGATTACATGAACACCATGAAAACACGATGGACAACTTTGGAACGTTCAAGCCGCTTTCCTGACGACAAAGAATTTTTCACAGCTTTCTTGTCAAAAGATATTTATCACATGGATAGGCGGCGATATTATATCTTGGGAAAACTTGAAAATTTTGAAAACAAAGAAACAGTTATCCCCCAAAATTATACGATTGAACATGTAATGCCGCAAAACGAAAATTTATCTCGTCAGTGGCGCGAAGAACTCGGAGATAATTGGGAAAAAGTTCATGGGAAATATTTGCATACTATCGGAAATTTAACTCTCACTGCTTATAATTCCGAACTCGGAGACAAACCCTTCAGTGAAAAATTAAAAATGGATGGCGGCTATCTTAGCAGCGGTTTGAGACTGAATGAATTTATTCGTATTCAAACTCAATGGAACGAAGAAAAAATCAGGGAGCGTGCAAAAATTTTAGCAGACAAAGCCGTGAAAATTTGGCAATATCCTTTTGAAAACGGTAAGCCTGCGCAAGCAATGAAAAAAGGAAGCTCCCATGATAAAGTTTATTGCTTTGATGATTATCCTTCAAGCGAACTAACAAGAAAATTATTTGAGCTTTTGGATAAGCGAATCAAAAATCTTTCTGACGAAGTTACGCAAGTTTTTAATAAAAAATATATTGCTTATAAAGCCGAAGGCACGAATTTCGCTGATGTCATAGTCCTGAAGACAAAGCTCAAGATAATCATAAACATGAAATTCAAAGAGGTAATTGATCCCTTGGGATTTTGCCGTGATGTCTCTAATATCGGAACGTGGGGCAATGGTGAGGTTGAAATTCATTTAGAAACCCCATCGCAAATTGATTATGTCATGGAAATAATTGAGCAATCCTTTGATAAACAACAAGCTGAATAATGGTCAATAAAGTCGACACGAAAAAGTAGAATATATGAACTAAAAAGGCTTTTGATTAACAATCCCCCTTTTGTCAGATAGCGGATGAAAGGGGGATTTGAAAAAATCTATTTTAGAACTACAATAACCTGCTGATTAGCCTCGTAAGGGTCTGAGGAATCAAGAAATTCACTTCATTCCTTGCTGAAGCTTACTGCCTAGCAAATCATATTAATTTTTTTGCTATAGCCGCGCAAAGCTCAATGTCAATTCCTGAAAAGCCGCGTTCATCTCTAATCTCATAAGGCGGGAAACTTGCCGCGCAGCCTACCCATAATTTTTTATGTTTAGGGCTTGCATTAGAGTCAGAGAACTTATTTTTTGTACAGACTGGATAATAGTCGATAAAGTGGACACGAAAAAGTAAAATAAATAAAAAATTACTTCTTTTTTGCCCAAAATTCCGCTTCTTTCTCATCTGGAGAAAGTCTGCCATTAGTGCTATGAGGCCGCTTTTTATTATAATATCCTTCAATATAAGAAAATACAGACTGTTTTACTTCTTCAATTTACGAAAACTTTCGTCTATTTATTTCTTCCTTTTTGA
>JAFVEW010000068.1 GCA_017475805.1 Synergistaceae bacterium
GGCCGAATGTTGAAATAACAGGAACGTTTATAAAGCCTTGAGCTTTTGTAACGCGCTTGAGTTCGTCATAGAAAGTGTCGCCTGCGCTGCGAAGCTGGAACGCTGTAACTTCATAAAGATTAGAGGAATCTTTTACAACACTGCCTAAAATTTTGCCAAAGACAATTTTGTGATTTAATCTCAAAGTCTGTGTGCCTACAGCTGTATCATCGACGGGATAAAGTCTCAATGGGATTTTATTTTCTTCATTGACATTATATTTTCGTTTGAAAACTGTAACAAGTCCGGGCGCAATATGAGACCTTCTAGCCAACTGGAAAGTTCTATCTACATAAGTTGTTCCCTGTGAACGCGGCAAATCAAATTTCCAGTAGACAGGATATTCAAAATCGCCGTATCCGTCGTAAGTCGTTGCCGCATATCTAACGGACGTATGATTTACAACTTCGGTTGTAAGATAAAAATTAATTTTTCTAGTATCAGTTAGAAGGCTGTCATCATTAATCGGTACAAAAATAAGTTTATCTCCTGTAACATCTTTATCGCTCGTCATGTCCCATTCAATGGTATCAGAAGCTACGACGTTAGCATTTCGATCTGCTCCGTCTTTCAAAATTAATCTAATCAACAGCGGGACTTCTTGAGCCGTTAGTTCGTTGTTAGCGACGTTTGAAATTATCAAAGGACGCGGAACGGATTGTGAAGGCGAATTAGGATTTTGCATAAACAAAATTTCCTGCACGACAGTATCATAAGTTTGTCTGTTTGTTCTATCAAGAGTGAACGCAAATCTTCGCCAAGATGCGTCTTTATCGTCAGGCTGTCCGAGCGGCAGGAAAGCGTTTGTGTAAGTCGTCGCGCCTCTCGTGCTTAAATACGGAACAGGCGTAGAAATATCGAAACTTTTTTCTTCGGCCTGCATATCAATATAAAATTGTCCCATACCGTCAGCAATTAAAAGGAATAAAACGTGAAGCTCTCTATCTTCAATTTCTTCGTCTGAATGACCGTTGAGGACATTTACAGTTGCAAAATCGTCATATTCTGTGATTATATCTGTCGAAACTTGAATGGCCTCAGTGTAATTTCCGCCGAAAGTTCCGCCGATTTGGTTTATAGCCATCCACTGAGAAGTAAAAGCGTTGCCCTTTAAGTCATCAAATTCATAATCCGCAAGGCACGCGCCGACGAATAAAAATATAATCGCAAGCGAAACTAAGACACCTGCGATTTTCCTAAAATTTTTCAAGACTCTGACCTCCTAAATAAATTTTTTTCTCTTTTGATTGCGTATATTATATTATTTTTCTCTCGATCTTGCCGACCTGTGTGAACGTGCGCTGCGTCTTTCGGCTCTTTCTGTTCTTGCGTCGCTTGTTGCGGAA
The DNA here is from genome assembly GCA_017475805.1 of Synergistaceae bacterium. Next base: position 1,386 of record JAFVEW010000068.1, read on the forward strand.
TGTTCTGAACGCGCTGAACGTCTTGAAGTTCGTGAGCGTCTTTCAGTTTCACGCTTAAGTTCTGAGGCTTGATTTTCAGTCTCTAAGTCTTCGGCGTTTAATTCTTCGTCCGTAGGAACGTGAACAGGCTCAGGAGCTGGAGCAGGTTTCTTTTTGACTGATTTCCACATTAAATCAGCTGTCAGCAGCCAAAGACATGACAACGGATTTTCAGCCGCATAATGTGAAAAACATCCGATAATATTTCTCGCATAATCTGAATATTTTTTTTCTTCTAATATAATTGCGAGTTCGTCCAAAGCTATCGCCGCAATGGCATTAGGCGACGGCAAAGAATTATCTTCGGCGGATTTCATTCTGACAAAAATATTCGGGGCGTCGGCAGAAGTTAAAAATAAACCGCCGTTTTTTTCGTCCCAAAATTTTTCAATCATTTTACCCGCGAGTTCTTCCGCGAATTTCAGCCAGTCATTTAATTGACGTTCACCGGCATTAAAATGTTTAGCGGCCTTATAAAGTTCAATAATTCCCCATAATAAATAAGCATAATCTTCCGTGATTGCGTCAATGCTCGCATGTCCTTCAATCCATGAACGACGCCAATTATTATTTTTATCAGGAAAATTTTTTTGTAAAAATAAAGCCGCACGTTCGGCAATATCGCGCCACTCGCTTTGTTCAAACGCAACAGAAGCGCAGGCAAGAGCACCTATAGCGAGGCCGTTCCAGCTCATTAAAATTTTATTGTCGCTTGCTAAAGGGTATCTTTTATCACGGACTTCAAGCAGACGTTTCCGGCATTGAAATAATCTCCGTGCGACTTCTGTGCCTTTAATTCCGTAACGTTTAGCAAGCTCATTGACGGTTGAGGCTTCATATAAAATATTCCAGCTTAATTGAGAGCCGGCTAATTCGTTTCCAAAATTTCCGCTCGGCAAAACAGCATAAGCCGCGCAAAATAACCCGGCGTCACCTTCAGGTAAAATTCTTTTTATTTCATCTTCGTTCCAAAGATAATAACGTCCTTCACCGTCAGCAGTATCGCCGCCGATTGCAGCCCTGAAGCCTTGAGCGTAAGCAGTGCTGTCTGAAAAATCTCGTGTTAAACAAAAAATTATGTCTTCGGCCATTAATCTATAAAAAGAATTTTGATTGACTTCTTGAGCTTTTGCCGCCGTCAATAATAAAAGAGCTTGATCACAGAGCAATTTTTCAAAATGAGGAACTATCCAGCGTTCGTCGACAGCGTAACGAGAAAATCCTCCGCCTAAATGGTCATGAATACCGCCGCGCCACATTCGCCTTAAAGTTACGTCGACCATCGTTAAAGCATCTGATTTATCGTGTTTAGAAGCTCCTGAATTTTCGCCCATTTGATTTAATAAAAATAATAATTTATTAGGTTCAGGAAATTTTGGAGCTTTGCCGAAGCCTCCCCAACGAATATCAAAAATCCTGCGAATGTCGCTGAATGCTTCATAGGCTTTCATTTTTCCTATTCGTGAGCCTGTTCTTGTTTTCGAGCATGAAAGAATTTCAAATTTTTCCCGTGTTAATCGCGTCAATTCGTAGGCGTAGCGTTCGATGTCTTCACGCTGCATTTTCCAAAGCCACCTAATTCGAGGAATTAAATCTGTCATGCCCGGCATTTGTCCCGTTGTTCTTTTAGGAAGCCAAGTCGTGCAGAAAAAAGGCCGTCCGTCAGGCAGTAAAAAAATATTTAGCGGCCAACCCGCGCTGCCGTTTTGAAGTCTGCAGACTTCCATGAATAAATTATCAAGCTCGGGATGTTCTTCGCGGTCAACTTTAACAGGAATACAAGCCTCATTCAAAAATCCTGCAACTTCAATATTACTAAAAGAATCTTTGTTCATGACACTGCACCAGTGCTCAGAAGAATAGCCTATCGATAAAAATATCGGCCTGTCTTCTCGTTCAGCCGTTTCAAAAGCCTCCTGTCCCCATGAATACCAGCCGACAGGATTTTTAGCGTGCTGTAAAAGATACGGGCTTAACTCACTTCCAAGATGATTGAACGGAACAAAATTTTTCTTTTCTGCTTGAGCTACAGCTTCTTCAGTGTATTCTCCGTAAGCTGCAAGATAGCCAAGCTCGTTTATAAAATTATTATTTTCAACGGGCATTTTTATTGTCTATTTCAGCTATTTCTATTAATTCGCTTAAAGAGTCTATAGATTTCCACGCGCCGAGCTTCATAAAATCTTCGGCCTTAAAATTTCCCTTTGTTATTCCAATTCCGCGAACGTCAGCGTTAATTGCCGTTTGAATATCAATATCAGAATCGCCTATATAAACCGCCTTTTCTTTAGAAATTTTTAAGTCATCTAAAAGAGCGTTAATCATAGCTGGCGCAGGTTTATAAGCTAAATTTCCGTAAGGTTCGGCAGCTCCGACTATAACATCAAAATATTTTGCGAGTCCTGAATTATTAAGAGCACGGCTCGGCCTATCTCTGTTTGAAACTATCGCTGTTTTTATATTCATTTCGTGAAGTTTTATTAAAGTCGGCACAGTGTCCTCGAACGGTCTTATTAATTTTCGTTCAAAGTCTCCGTCGTCTTCTTTATAAAATCTACCCCACTCGGGTTTATAATCGCCAAGCAGACCCCTTGAAAGTCCTTCAAGAGGTTCAGCTATATACTTCATGGTAAGTTCATGAGAAACTTTCGGAAGTCCCTCAC
>JAFVEW010000069.1 GCA_017475805.1 Synergistaceae bacterium
CAAATCGTAAGATTCTGCGATAAAGTTATCGGGCACATTCGCGGAGGTCTTGGACTTGCAAATATCGGAGCGTCAATGATTTTTGCGGGTGTTTCAGGAACGGCGGCGGCGGACGCGGCTTCACTCGGCGGAATTTTAATTCCTGCAATGGTCAAAGACGGCTACGACGCTGATTATTCCGTTGCTGTTACTGCGGCGAGTTCTTGTATCGGACCGATAATCCCTCCATCAGTACCTATGATAATGGCGGGAACTTTGACGGGAATTTCAGTTTCAAAAATGTTTGTTGCGGGTGTAATTCCCGGAGTTTTAATGGGCTTGGGAATGATGATTGTTGCTTGGGTTATCTCAGTAAAACGCAACTATCCTAAGAATGAAAAGCGTGCAACTTTCCGCGAAATTATTGCAAGCGGCCGTGAAGCGTTTTGGGCATTGCTGATGATGGTAATAATTTTAGCTGGTATCTTGACGGGAATTGTTACGCCGACTGAAGCAAGCATAATCGCTGTGCTTTATGCTTTATTCGTAGGATTTTTTATTTACAAAGAACTCAGCATAAAATCAGCGCTCGCTGTCATTCGTGATTCAATGGTCGGTGCCGCCGGTATCATGGTCTTAGTAGGCTTTGCTAATGTCTTTGCTTATGTCCTTACGAAAGAACAAATCCCGACGATGATTGCAAACTGGATTCTTTCAGTAACGAGAAATAAATTTGTAATTCTCTTAATCATTAACATCTTTTTGCTTTTCGTCGGCTGCTTTATGGAGACAATTGCTGCTCTTACGATTTTATTCCCGGTCTTGCTTCCCGTCGTAACATCAATTGGAGTCAGTCCGATTCAATTCGGCGTCATGTGCGTGTTAAATTTAGTCATCGGCTTAACGACTCCGCCCGTCGGTGTATGCTTGTTTATCACTACTTCAATCGGAAAAATCTCAATAGCTCAGGGAACAAAGGCGATAATTCCGTTCTTAATCTGTAATTTTGCGGTGTTATTGCTTGTAACTTATTTCCCACCTGTTACTCTCTGGCTTGTAGGCTTACTTTATGGAATTTAGGAGGAAATTTTTATGAAAGCTGTTCAAATAGTAAAACCAAACGAATTAAAAATTATTGACATGCCCAAACCTGAAATCAACGAGCATGATAACGTGCTTGTTAAAGTCAAGGCTTCAGGCATCTGCGGCTCTGACGTCGGAATTTATCACGGAACAAACGCCGCTGCAACTTACCCAAGAGTTATCGGTCATGAAATCGTAGGCGAAATTGTAGAGGTCGGCTCAAACGTCAAAAATCGCAAAGTCGGTGAGCGCGTCATCATCGATCAAGTTACGGCCTGCGGACATTGCTACGCCTGCAAAAAATCGCGTCCTAATGTTTGCCATAATTTACAAGTTCGCGGAGTCCATATTGACGGCGGTTATCGTGAGTTCATGGCCGTCCCTGAAGGCGATTGCTATGTTCTTCCTGACTTTCTTGAATACAAAGACGCTGTAATGATCGAACCGACGACTATTGCCGTTCAAGCCTGTTCACGGGCACAGTTAGAGAGCGAAGACGACGTTTTAATCATCGGCGCAGGAGCACTCGGAAGCAGCCTTTTAAGAATTGTAAAACTTTTCAACCCTCACAGCATTATAATGGCTGATATCGACGAAGGACGACTTGATGAGGCTCTCAAAAACGGAGCGACGGCAAAAATTAACTCACGCAGCGAAGATTTAGTAAAACGCGCAAAAGAATTAACGGGCGGCTATGGTCCGACAGTTACTATTGATGCGGCTTGCGTTAAGGGAAGTTTGCTGAGTGCCTGCCAGGCTGCAGGGAACGCCACGCGAGTCATAACAATGGGCTTCAGCATTGCTCCCGACGAAATTAATCAATTTGTGATAACGTCGAAAGAGCTTGATATTCGAGGCTCAAGACTTCAAAATCGAAAATTCGGCGAAGTTATCAAACTCGTAAACGAACACAAAGTAAATCTTCAAGGCGCAGTCTCTCACACGTTCCCGTTCTTGGAAGCTCAAAAAGCATTCGATTTCGTTGACAGCCGCGACCCTTCAATCAGGAAAATCTCTTTGATTTTCGATTAAGATTAAAGATAAAAATTAAATTTTAACGGCGGGAATTTTTATATTCTTGCCGTTTTTTTATTTTTCTCACTTGACAAAATTTCAGACTCGTTATAAGTTTATTATGTCAAACAAATTTGATAATATAGAGGAAAATAAAATGAACCGCCAAAACGCGAACATAATTAAAAAATTCATGGAGCGTATTAAGAACTTTGATAACGAAAATTTTATCAAGAGCATATTATTTTGTTTCAGCGCACCAACTATAAAGGGTATCAAGGCCGCGTGCCTGATAAATTTCAAACGCGAAAATGAAGATATTAAAACACTATGGAAGGAGAACGCGGATAAATGGCTGAATCCTTTAGGTGTTCAGTGGCTTTTGCTAAATGACCTGAGCGAAAACAAAAACGCCATCGTTCTGATTTATCGGCGCGAGTTGCTGGCGCGTGTTCTTGGATGTGATAAAGCTTGTGAAATCCTGAAAGCTCGCGGCTATCCTCTTGATGATTTAGATGCTTGTTTGACCTGTCTAAGAAAAAATTTTTCGGCCTCGTTTCCTCATGAAATCGGACTATTCTTAGATTATCCGCCCTACGACGTAAAATGTTTCATGGAAAATAAAAAATGTGAAAATCAACTCCGCGAAGGCTGTTATTGGAAAGTTTACGGAGATGTCAAAAAGGCTCGGCAAACTTTCAGAAAATACCGACAAGCAGAGTGTGATACAGCTCGTTTGATTTTAACGGGCAAATAAAAAGTCTGGAGGTTTTTATCTAATGTCAAAAGTTTTAGTAGTTTACGTAACAACGACAGGCAACACTGAAAAAATGG
>JAFVEW010000070.1 GCA_017475805.1 Synergistaceae bacterium
AAATAAAATTCGTTTTTTGAAAATCCAAAGGCGTCATCATCCGCGCTTGCGTGAGTGTTAATTTTCAATAAAGTTTTATGCCATTCGTAATCGCTTTTTTCTAAATAATGAGCGTCGCCTGTTGCGATTATAGGGATACCTGTATCTTTTGAGATTTGAATTATTGCCTCATTAACTTTTTTTTGTTCCGGCAATGAGTTAGGCATGACTTCTAAGAAAAAATTTTCTTTGCCTACAGTGTCTCGATACCATTCAGCTTCCTGCCTTGCCTGTTCAAATTTTTCATGCAAAATTAACTGAGGAATTTCTCCGGCCAAGCAAGCCGACGAAAATATAATTCCCTCATGATATTTTGCTATAAGCTCATGATCTATTCGAGGCTTATAATAAAATCCTTGAGTATTTGCTATTGAAACTAATTTAATTAAATTATGCCAGCCTGTTAAATTTTCAGCGAGCATTATTAAATGATTATATCTTTTATCTTCTCTTGATGATATTCCTGACGGAGCTACGTAAGTCTCGCAGCCTAAGATAGGCTTGACGTCGTTAGCCTTGCAATTTTCATAAAATTCTACAGCTCCATACATGACTCCGTGATCAGTCATAGCTACGGCTTTACGTTCCCAGCCTGCGACTTTTTGAGCTAATTTTTTAGTTCTTATTGCTCCGTCTAATAAACTATATTCAGTATGAACGTGAAGATGGACAAATTCTTTAGACATTTTTTATTAATTTTTTCCTTTCCTAAATCCTGATTTTTAAGTGTTATAATGAACTAAAACCGTCTGGGAGAGGTCAGACGTCAAATTTTTAAGGCTTAGCCGAAGCGGGGCTGGAATCCCCACCTCAGGCGTAAACCTTAAGCGGAAGATTATAAGCGTTTAATGGCACGGATCAGATCCGTTACCGCTCGTACGAAGTTTGTGTGTGCTTCTACGAGCTTTATTTTTAAGTAGAGTTTTATCAACTCCAATAACTTTTTCACGCTATCATCTCCTTTCACTTGAATTTTTTTTCAAGCTACTTGGGATGACCCCTTGTAAGCCTCATTCTGAAATTCAAACTTCAAATTTCAAAAAGCCTCTCCGCGAATTATTTTAACATTAATATTTTTCTCTTTATTATTCGCTTTCTCCTTCTTGTTCTTCGTGTTCAAATTCTAAATCATTTTCTGCTTCTTCTGCAGCTTCTTCGTGCTTAATTAAAATAATTTCAGGCTTAGTTTGCAAGCGTACTAATTCTTGCTTGAATTTATCGAAGGCTGAATTTTTTTCGCGTTTTGTCGAAGTTTCTTGTTCGGGAGCTTCAAAATTTTCGTCCGACGTTTGATTTTGAACTTTGACGGACTCGAAAACTTGAGTTTGAGGCGTTTCAGCGGCTTCAAATTTGAAAGATTGGCACGTGAATTGACGCACGCCGAATTTCACTATGACGTTTGAATAATCGCTAAAAATTTCCGCAAGTGTTGCGCTATTTCGATCTTGTCTGAAAAATTCATAACAATACGAACTCTGAAAATCTAAAATCAAATTTTTATCTTTTTCATACGGTCTTGAATCAAAAAGTCCGCAATAAATTAAAAAATTTTTTTCGTGAGCAGCTGCTAAAATTTTTTCTTTCAGACCTTCGTCAAATTCAATTTCATTAGGCTTGTCTTCGATAGTCGGAGCAGAAGGCGTTGTTATTTGTCTTTCATGAGCCGCTGGCGGTACAGAATTTAATGCAGGAGGCGCAGCATTTACAGCGGGCTGAGGCATGGAAATAGTTTCTTGAGGCTGTATCTGCTCTAACATCATAAAGAACATTCCTAAAATAATATCGTTCCTAAGTCCCATCCGAGCCTGAGCTAAAATTTTATTAACGACGTTCAATAAATAATGAAGGCTATCGGGCTTCCAATTTGAAGCCTCTTCACGCAAAAATTTTTTTTCAGGTTCTGAGCCGCCAAGATTTCCTATAATTTTTGGCCATTTCGATATTAGCCACAAATCCCTGACGAGCGCGAAAATTTCTTCAAAAACTCGAACTCCCGAAGCTCCTGCCTCAAACATTGATTTCAGAATTTCGTAAGCATCTTCGGGTGAAGTTCGCAGATTTACAAGCCAGCGTTCAAAGGCCGAGCGACTGCCTGCGCCGAATGAAGCCTCAACGTTAGCAAGCGTTATATCTCCTGCTGCCGTTACTTGTTCAAGCAAAGATAAAGCATCTCTCAAAGCTCCGTCGGCCTGCCTCGCAATTTCCCATAGGGCTTCAGGCTCAAAGTTAAAATTTTCGAGTTTGCAGACTTCTTCAAGTCTTTTATAAATATCCTGCGGGCTTATCGTATGAAAAGGAATATGCTGACAACGCGAACGAATAGTAACGGGAACTTTGTGCGGCTCTGTCGTTGCTAAAATAAAAATAACATGTTCCGGCGGCTCTTCAAGAGTTTTTAAGAGTGCGTTAAAAGCTCCTTGCGATAACATATGAACTTCGTCAACGATATAAATTTTATATTTCGATGTAAACGGCGCGAGAGTTACATTCTCTTTCAAGTCTCTGATATTATCGACGCCGTTGTTTGAAGCTCCGTCGATTTCAATGACGTCGAGACTCTCACCCTGAGTTATGCTCAAACAGTTTGAACAATGACCGCAGGGTTCAAAATTTTCACGTTCGAGACAGTTTAGGGCCTTTGCAAAAATTCTAGCGACAGAAGTCTTCCCGCAGCCTCTCGAGCCTGAAAATAAATATGCGTGTCCAACTCTGTCTTTAGCGATTGAGTTTGTTATGATTTCAATCGCGGATTTTTGGCCATAGACGTCAGAAAAATTTTGCGGCCTGTATTTTCGATATAGCGAAATGCTCATTAAATTTTCACCTGTAATTTTTTATTAAGCTAATTTTAAGCCGAAAATTAAATATATGCTAAAATCATTCAGAAATTCAGAAAAAATCACATTAAAAAAGGAGTTTTATCACATATGCCTATGCAGATCGGTATCGACGAGCTTTTAAGTATGCTTGTCTCACGTCTTGAAGAAGTAGCTCTCGAAACAGAAAACCAAAAAAGCAAATTTAATATAATGTTCAGAATGTTATATAAAAAAGGACTTTTTAACGAACAAGACGCCTACGAGGCCGTTAAAGACGAACATAAAATTCTTTTTGAACTCGGAGCTATTAAAGAAATGCCCGACGACGCAGCAATAAAAGCCGCAGCAGAAAATTTAATGCTCTGGATCAAAGGCGACGCCGAAGCGATTAAAAAATCTGTCGAAGATATTAGAAAACGTCTTGAGAAAGCCGCCGAAGAACAAAACAAACCTAAAATTGACGTAGCTCCGGCCGGAGTCTTAAACGAACTCGACAGACTTGGAGCAAATAATAAAAAAATTATTCTCTAAATCTAATTCAATTTTTAAGTCATGAGAATATCGGCAGTTATTAAAGAATATTGGCGAAAAACGTCAGGGAAATTTTTTATAGTTGCTCTGCTTGATTTTATATTGCTTGCGTTCGCCGTTTATTTTGGCTATGCAATACGAGTAGGACAGCTTTTCCCTAAATATGCTCACGTAGGAGACTGGCAATACGTTGCGCTGACATTCCCTGTCATATGCGTTGCTGCTTTTACTTTGTTCGGACAATATCGCACAATATGGCCTCACGCAGGCACGGAAGATTATGTAAAATTTGCATCGGTTTATGTCTTAGCGTTCATAATTTTTCTGATGTCGAATTTGATTTTTAATTTCGCTGTATTCTCGCGTGTTGCTTTTGCAATAGCGTTTTTTGCCGGATTATTTTTATGCGGCGGCTTGCGTTTTTCGTGGCTCATGACTAAATCTCTTCATACGAACAAAAATAAACAAAGATTAAAGACTTTGATAATCGGCGCAGGCGAAGCAGGAGCTTATTTAGCCCGAGACCTTATGCGCAATGAAAATGAATTATATCCTGCAGGTTTCATTGACGATGACCCGCATAAAATCGGCATGAGAATATCAGGCTTAATTGTCTTAGGCGACACTACGCAAATAAAATCGATAGTAGAGAATGAAAAATTCCAAGTCGTTTTAATATCTGTTTCAGTTTATAACGGCAAAAAAATTCGCGAAATTTATAATGTCCTTGCGCCGCTCAATGTTCAAGTTAGAATTTTGCCGAGCCTTCGTGAACTTGCGGGCGGCCAAGTTTCAGTCTCGCGTTTAAGAAAAGTTAAATTAGAAGATTTATTAGGCCGCGACCCTATTAGAATTAATCTTGATCCTTCAATGAACTATATTAAAGGGAAGAGAATTTTAATTACGGGCGCAGGAGGTTCGATAGGAAGCGAGATAGTTAATCAAGTTTTACATAATGAACCTTCAGAACTCTACGTTCTTGGACACGGTGAACAGTCTATTTATTTGCTGATGGAGGCTCTTAATAAGTTAAATTTGCAAATCCCTGTTCAGCCTGTCATCGCTGACGTCGCTGACGAAATCGCAATGAAAGCTGTTTTTGAAAAATTTAAGCCTCAAATTATCTTTCATGCCGCTGCTCATAAACATGTGCCTTTAATGGAACTTTCGCCGCGTGAGGCTATGCGGGTTAATGGTCTTGGAACTCGAACAATAGCACGTCTTGCAGGAAAATTTAACGCCGAGCGAATGGTAATGATTTCGACTGATAAAGCCGTAAATCCTTCGAGCGTCATGGGAGCGACAAAAAGGCTTGCTGAGAAAGTTCTTGAACAAGAGCAGCATAATTACCCTGAAACTAAGTACATGGCCGTTCGATTTGGAAATGTTTTAGGCAGTCGCGGGAGTGTCATTCCTAAATTTGAAGAGCAGATTTCAGCGGGCGGTCCTGTTACGGTAACTCATCCTGACATGCGTAGATATTTCATGTTAATCCCTGAAGCTGTGAGCCTTGTCATTCAAGCAGGAGCATTGGGACATGGCGGCGAGCTTTTTGTTTTAGACATGGGCGAGCCTGTGAATATTAAAGAAATGGCCGAGCTTTTAATTCGTCTCTGCGGCTACGAGCCTTACAAAGAAATTAATATAGTTTTCTCTGGCATAAGACCGGGCGAAAAACTTTTTGAAGAATTATTTTATGACGAAAATTCCGTTCATGGAACGTTAAATCCTAAAATTTTCGTAAGCAAAATAAAAACAGAGTTAAGTCAAATTGATCCTGAACTCGATATAAAACTTGAATATGCTTTGCGAAATCCGAGCGAGGCATTATCACTTCTCAAAAAGTTAGTTCCTGAATATCAAAAGCCTTAAAAAAATTCCCCTACTAGTGAAAGCAGGGGATTTAATTTTTCTATTTTCTTATTCTTGAGTATATTTTCTGCGCTCTTTAATTCTTGCGGCCTTACCGCTGAGTTTACGCAGATAATATAATTTTGCGCGCCTGACTTTGCCTTGACGTGTAACTTCGACTTTTTCAATCGACGGGCAATGCACAGGGAAAATTCTCTCGACGCCGACGCCGTTTGAAATTTTACGAACCGTGAAAGTCTCATCAAGTCCGCCGTGCTGCTTGGCGACGTTGTTGATCAATTCCATGATCAGCACCGTTTTGCCCACGCCCGCGCCGCCGAACAAGCCGATTTTGCCGCCCTTGGCGTAGGGCGCGATCAGATCGACCACCTTGATCCCGGTT
>JAFVEW010000071.1 GCA_017475805.1 Synergistaceae bacterium
AAAAATCGGAGAAATTGAGAAAACTCTAGAATGATAAAAAATTATCTGCTCAATGCGAGTAGAGAATCTTTTTACCCTAACATTCCCGTTTGAAGAACAAGCCGCTGCATTCTCGTGACTTTTGTCGTGAATAAAACGGCTGACTTTATATTCCTTACTTATACATATGTTGTAATAACCATGACGTGAGAAAATGAAATAGTCAAATCACATTTTGTCCGTATTGCGTGCAAATCATCGCGTTTAGTCCTTGCCTCGTTCAACAAATATTTCTTGCCTTTAGGTTTAGAATTTTTAACTTGAGCCTCGCTTAACATAAAACACCATCCTCCTTTATGCGCCTGCTTGTAGAAAGAAAATCGCGTGAAACTTTTCTACAGCTTTCCTACAATGGGAGGAGAACATACTTCTGTGAAAGGATAACGAAAGGCTTAAACACTGTAGTAACAAACAAACGGAGCCGGTGAACAGATTCGAACTGTTGACCTGCGCATTACGAGTGCGCTGCTCTACCTCTGAGCCACACCGGCCTCAATGAAATCACATTTGGGTATTCTATCAGCGTTTGAAATTTTTGGCAAGTATTTACGGTCAATTATTGAGTTAATTTTTCAAAATTTTTATAATTTCTTCAAGACTTGTTGACATGCAAGCTAAATTTCTTTTCTCAGCTGAACCGTGCGAAAATCTTAACACAGCACCTGCAAATCTTTTCATAGCGATCAAGGCTTTATGTTCGCCCGCAATTTCTTCAGCTCGGCGCGCAAAATTTATTAAAATCTCTACACGTTCGTCAAAATCCCGATTTATGCCGCGATATTCTTCAAATAAAAACGGATTAGCTATCGCTCCTCTTGCCAACATTACGCAGACACAGCCGTAAGAAAAATATTCGTCAATATCTTCGACTGTTTTAACATCGCCGCTCGCACTAATTAAATTAGGAAAATTTTTAGCCGCGATTTTCAAAATATTTTTGTCGGCTAATCCCTCATAACGTTGCGCTGCAGTTCGACCGTGAACGCATATATTATCGGCACCTGAATTTGCTAAGATTTCTATAAAATTTAATGTCTCGCTTTCTTTTTCGAGTTTACGAATTTTAACCCAAACAGAAAGATTTAATTTTTTTAATTCTCTGACCATGTTCGCGGCAGTTTCAGGGCGTTTTAATAGAGCAGCTCCGCAAAAATTTTTCGTTATTTTAGGCATCGGGCAAGCCATGTTAATTCCGAACGCAAAAAAATTTTCGCAAGCCTCACGAACTTTCAAAGCTCCTGAAATTAAAACTTTTTCGTCGGGCGCAAACAGCTGAACAACAAGGGGCTTTTCAAGTTTTGAAGTTTTTAGCATCTCGAAAGTTTTTTGATTGTCGCGAACAAGACCCGCACAGCTAATCATTTCTGTGTGAGTTAAATCCGCGCCGTGCTGAGAAAAGAATTCTCGGACAGGAAGCGTCGTAACACCAGCAAGCGGAGCAAGAGCAAGGCAATTAGGAGTTAGGAGTGAGGAGTTAGGAATTAAAATATTTCTTTTCACTTTCTATCTAATTCCTAGTTAAAATTAATTTTAAGCCTTCGAGCATTAGCCAATTATCGACAACGTCAATATTTTTAGAAACTTTCTTCATTAATCCAGCGTGGCCTCCTGTTGCTATAACTTTTGAATTTTCGAGACCCGGATTTGCTTTTATCATCTCGATAATTCTATCCGTAAGCCCTGCGTTTCCGAATAAAATTCCTGATTGAATAGCCTCTTCCGTGTTTTTGCCGATGACATTTTCAGGAACTTTCAACGCGACTTGCGGCAGTTTTGCGGCCTTTGAGAATAATGCAGAAATTCCCGACTGCAAACCCGGCGCGATTGCTCCTCCTAAATAATCTCCTTCGGGTGATACTACATCGAAAGTTATAGCCGTTCCATAATCCGCAACGATTAAAGGCGCACCGTATTTCTCACGGCCTGCGAGAGCGTTTACGATTCTGTCTGCTCCGACCTCGTTAGGATTTTTCACTAAAATCTTCATGCCCGTATTAGTTTTAGCGTTGACTTGCAAAGGATCAACGTTGAAATAATTTTTAATTGCCTCAGTCATCGAAAAGTCTAACGAAGGAACAACCGAAGCAAAAGCCGCGCCTTTAATTTCAGAGGGCTTAATATTTTTCGTTGCGAGCAAGTTTAATAAATAGATTCCGAGTTCGTCCGCCGTGTGAAGAATTGACGATAGCCGCCAATGAGCGATTAAATTATCGTCGTCGAAAATTCCTACTACTGTCGTTGTGTTGCCTGTATCGATTACTAAAATCATTTTAATTTACTCCTCCTGCTACGTATCCTGTACTCCAACAAATTTGAAGATTGAAGCCGCCTGACGGGCCGTTTAAGTCTAAGATTTCACCTGCAAAGTATAAATTATCGCAGATTTTTGATTTCATTGTAGCAGGGTCTATTTCTTTCAAGCTCACACCGCCCTTAGTTACAACGGCGTTATTAAAGCTCCAGAGGCCGTTGACGTTCATGCGAATATCTTTTAATAAATTTGCTAAATCTGAAATTTCTTCATTTGAGATATATTCGACCGGCTTATCTTCCGGAACGTCGGAAAGTTCTAAAATTAATTTAAACATTTCCGCAGGCACAAGCAAACGAACGAGCCCGTGAAATCTTCGCTTGCCGTAAAATTGTTTAATGTCGCGTTTAATTCTTTCAGTTAAAATTTCGTTAGTTAAAGTCGGTTTTAAGTCAAGAGAAAATTGTAATTCTCCCTCCCAATCAGGAACATGTGAGCTTAAATCCATGACAATAGGCCCGCTGACTCCAAAATTTGTAAATTCCATTTCGCCGAAACGTTCGTCAATTTTTTTGCCGTCTAAAATTACATTTAATCTTATATTTCTTAAATTACAGCCCGAAGCTAATTTAACCCAAGTTTCTTTTGTTCGTATCGGAACGAGAGCCGGAAATAATTTCGTTATCGTGTGTCCGGCCTGCTGAGCAAAAGTATAGCCGTCGCCTGTCGAACCTGTTTTAGGGTAAGACTTGCCGCCCGTTGCGATGATATATTTGTCGGCCGTATATTCGTCATTCTCAGTGATGACGCATTGAATATGAGAATCTTTGACTTTTAAGGCTTTAACGGGAGTTGAACGCATGATTTTAACGTTAAATTTTTTACATTGCATTATCAAAGCGTCAAGAACTCTTTGCGAACCGCCGAGTGTTTGTGCAGGGAAAATTCTTTTGCCTCGTTCTTCAACTGACTCAACGCCGATTTTATTAAAAAATTTCACTGTATCAGCGGGGCTAAACTTGCTGAAAGCTGAATATAAAAATTTCCCGTTTTCTCCGTATTTAGATATAAAAACATTAATGTCAGGTTCTGCGTTCGTGAAGTTACAGCGTCCTTTGCCTGAAATTAAAACTTTCTCGCCGACCGAGTGATTTTTTTCAGCTATTGCTACGTTTTGACCAAGTGAAGCAGCCCTGATTGCCGCCATTAAACCTGCAGCACCGCCGCCGATTATTAAAGTGTCGAATTTTTCCATGTTTTATATTTTTTCACGCTCCGTTAATTTTATGTTATAATACCAACCAAACAATTTTTATTAAAAATTATCTAGAAAAAATTAACTTTTTATTACTACATTTATTACTACAAAAATCTTAATCTTATTTAGAGTTCGCAAAATTTTATAAATTAATTTCATAAATAAACCGCGAAAAAATTTTTTTTAATATGCCGTTCGATTATTCAAATCTTATTTTTTAATTTTTAACATGCGAGGCAAAACGACATACTTGAACGCCTGCTTCATATAAAAACATCATCGGAATACCTAAAGCTACCTGAGATATAACGTCAGGAGGCGTAAGAATAGCAGCAAGCGTAAACACTCCTAAGATTACATATTTCCTTTTTGAAGCAAGCATTTGATAATTTGTCCAGCCGATTTTAGTAGTGATATATAAAAACACAGGCAGCTGAAAAGCAGCACCGAACGGTAAAATAAACCCGAATAAAAATCCAACGTATCTATCAAGCGATAACATCGGTCTCGCTAAATTATCTCCTGCTATTAAAAAGAAATCCACCGCAAAAGAATATACAGCAGCGTAACAAAATAAAACTCCCAGCAAAAATAAAAATAAAGCAACGAAAAATATTATCTTGAAAGCCCGCTTTTCTTTGGGATAAAGCGCAGGTTTTATAAAGCTCCAAAACTGCCAAATAATCACAGGGCTTGCAAAAATCACAGCGACAATAAGAGAAACTTTGATTTTCGTTATAAACGCTTCAGACATTGCCGTGTAAATAATTTCTATGCCGCGATTTTTTATAGGAGTTATGATTAACTTCATTATAAAATCTATAGCAAAAGAATAGACAAGAAAAAAAGCCGCCGCCACCGCAGCAGCTGAAATCACAAATGCCCTTCTTAACGCGATTAAATGTGATAATAAAGGAGCTTTATTTTCTTCATCGACAGACGTCATGATTTTGTTTCTGCTTCTATTTCTTCTGATGATGATTTAGAGTCTGTTCCCTGAAGTTCAGTTTTGAAATCTTTAATGCTTCGTCCAAGAGCTTTGCCGACGCCTGATAATTTATTTCCGCCGAATAAAACAAGAGCCAAGAATATTAATAATAATATTTCAGTTATTCCCAAGTGCATAAAAAATATTCCTTCCTTAAAAAAATTATTTATATTTATTTTTTCAGAGCTTGATTAATTTCACTCGTGCTGTCTGCAATGTTTTCTGAGACGGTTTTGACTTCTTTTGAAATATCTACGTCTGAATTTAGCTGCTTAAATTCTCGATTTATATTTTCACGAGTGTCGTTAAAATCTTTTTCAAGCTCTTCCCAAGCAAATTCCGATTTGACTTCTTTGATTAGAAGCCGAAAGTTTCTGAACTGACGCCCTAACCACCTGGCGACCTTCGGAAGGTCTTTCGGCCCTACAACCAAAAAAGCAATCAGAAATATAATTAATAACTCTGAAAGTCCGACGTTAAACAAAATTTTTTTATTCTAAAATTAAATTTTAGCCGACGTATTCAGCGGCCTCGTGAGCTGCGATATAGCCTGAGTCAATGCAAAGACCGTAGCAGAATCCAGCGACATCGTAATAGGGGCTGTAATAGAGCGACCCGTTGTCTGTACCGATTACATAAAGACCCTGCATAGGAGTGTTATCGGCTTTGAGGGCGCGCAGCCTGTCATCTGTTCTTATGCCTCCAAAGGTGCTCCAAGCTGACGGTTCACACTGAACGGCATAGAACGGACCTTTTTCGATTTTGCTTAAATACCACGCTGAAGTTCCGAATTCTTCATCGACGCCTTTATCGCAATATTCGTTATATTTTGCGACAGTCTTGGCCAAGTCAGTGAGGCCGAATTTCTTTCCGAGTTCTTCGATAGTGTCAGCCTTAGCGAGCCAGCCTTCTCTCAAACCTTCTTCGATGTCTTCAGGAAGTTTATCTAAAATTCTTCCTTTGAAATAATTTCCGATGAACCAGTTTTCTTCGTTTGCGCCTTTTGCTGTCGTGTATTTATAAAGGCCTTCTGTTCTCATTGCGTCAACGTAAGCCTGATCGACAATTCCGTACCACGGAGCGTTGAGAATAATCTGCTCAGAGCCGTAACTCATCGGGTAATCGCAAAGCAAGCCTTCATTAATAAATCTTTTTCCTTCGGCGTCGACGAGTAAGTTTCCATAAAGGCCGAACTTGAAGGCGTAATTTTGATCATATTTATCTTGCTTGGCCGGACGTGTAGCCTTTGAGTTTGTTCCGCCGTATTCGCAAGGACAATAGCCGAATGTTTTTGTCATAACTGCTCCGACGTCTGCAGCCATCATGATACCGTCGCCGGTG
>JAFVEW010000072.1 GCA_017475805.1 Synergistaceae bacterium
GTAAAAGACTTTTCAAAGGATGATATAAATCAATCCTTCTGTTCGTCATGGGGATGCCGCCCCTGCAATAACATGAACAGAGGGATTTTTTTATATATAAACAAGAAAAAAAATTTCTTGAAAGGGGTTTTTAATTTTGAAAAAATATAGCGCGTTATTAGTCGCTATGATTTTAGTGACTATGGTTTTTGCGTCATCGGCTTTTGCAGGTGATACATATGTTTATACGGATAGCAATGCGAACGTTGGTGTTCTTGTAATGAGCAACGACACTTTAACCGTTCAGCCTTATAACAATTCCAGCATTGATAAAGCCAATTTAGGCAACCAGCTCAAAGTCTTTGCAAATAGCAAAGATCACAGTTACGCTTTCTTAGCCGGTAAGAATGAAATCGTCAAGGTTAAGGCGAGCGGCGACGTCGTTTATACGGACTCTATTTTTGCAAAGCCCGCGATCGGCGAAGTTGGAACTTTCGATAAATCAGGCGACATCGTTGTAGCTACTGGTGCTGATGGAGTTTTAGTCAGCCCTGATGAGGACGTTTTCACAAGCCCTGATACAGCTCTCAAGGCTGCTGTAGCACTGCCCGATGATTATGCGTCTGACTCAGCAACGGCTCTCGTGGCTTTGAATAATGACTTAAATGCTTGGATAGCCGTTGCAGGTAATGCTTTTGCTGAAGAAATCAACAAGTTCTTAACAGCTCTTAACGGCACACAGGCTTGGACGGCTAATTCAGAAGTAACACTTACGCCTGCAATAACTGCGTTGTTCGCAAGAGCAGCTGGTGCCGCAGCTGCAGAAGGCTCGGTTTTAGCTCTTCGTAAGAATGGCAACCTTTACTTCGCAGAAAAGGACACCGACACAAAGGCAACCATTAACAACACTTTCACCTCTATCACAGATATGCTCAGGCTCAACACGAAGTTTTATCTTGCAAGCTCGACCGGCGTTAAATCCGGCTTCGGAGCAAGCGCAATGGCTGCAGGTTTTACAAGAGCCGCCAACGTCGAGAATGAAATATTGCAACTTGCAAATGCCGTCAGTGTTTATAAAAAATATTTGAAGACTATTGCTGAAAGTGCCGCAGTGACGCAGGCATTAACAGCGTTGACTGATGCAATAGCTGGAGTAGATGATTTAGATACTACTGATGATGCTGTTTGGACTGAAGGTAATCTTGCAGATTTAGCAGAAGCCCTTGCCGCAGCTACTAACGTCGCCGCAGGCGATCTTGGTGCACTTGGCAATCCTGTTCAAATGTTAGCTTTAGGTGCTCTCGTAGAAGATACAACGTTCAGCAACTATCTTAATGAAATCGTTACTCCCAATGCTGTCGCAGGATTAGTTGCAGCGGTAACTGCCGCCATCGGTAATGAAGATGATGCGAACGGCCTCTTTACAGGTGAACTTGATGAAGGTGGGGCCGCCGACGCCGTTGCAGCGGTAACTACCGCCGTCAACGCGGTAGGTGCAGGTGTCTCACCCGCCTTTCAGGATGGTGCTGATATCGATATAACGAAGGCTGATTATGCCCATCGCGTATCTTTGGCTCATACATTGGCCGCATTGGCTCGGAACAATGTATTGGTCAACACAAATGTTGTAGCAGCTGTACAAGGTGTCGCCGACATCATTACAGCATTTGAAGCAGTGACAACAACAAACGTTGCAAATGTGGTAACAGGTGCTGACGTTGCTGCTCTTGTCAATGCTATTTACGATAACACAGCAGATCCCGTTGTTGACAACTTCCAAGCTGGTGTTGCTGCCGCTATAGCTGAAGATACGACACTTATTACAGCCGTGAAGACAGCCTTGACGACAGCCTCAACCAGCGCAGCCGATGTAGCAAAGTTAGTCGAGTCAGTAAAAGTCTTGGCGAAGTCATCAACATTGACAGGAACAGACGCCCTTGATGATTTGAAAGATTTAGCCGAAGCAATCGACGACGAGTCATTCGCAGCTGGAAACATCGAAGCAATGGCGGCCGATGAAGCCAACAGCAAAATCTACATGTATGCAGGCGGCAAGGTCTACGTAAGAGCGACAACGGATACAGCTTCAAAGGATATTACAGGCACAGAAACATTGTCTTTCACAACTACAACAAAATCGCTTGACATGGTCGCCAGCGACAATTATTTGTCATTCATCGACGACAACGGCCTTTCGGTCTACAAAATCGCGGATAATGCAATAAGCCTTGTTGACACAGCTGACGGTATCGTATCAATCGCAAGATTAGACACTACACTTGGCGGCAGCGATTCAGGTAACGGCGGTAACGGCAATCCTGCAGCAGAGGCAACATCACTCTTAAGTCCTGCAGATCTTGGCGACGCCGGAACAAAGATCGTAGCAGCCTTTGACGGCGCAACGGCAGCCGACTTCTTAACAGCAGCAGCTGACGTAACGTCAAAAGACGGCACAGCAGCAACCGACGATGTCAAAGCGGCCATTAAGAAAGATATGGATGTCGAAGACGACGTTGAACCGATCGCGATTAAAGATTTCACAGTCCTTAAGACCGAAGGCGGTTACCTGTTAGTAGGCGGCAGCGATGTCGAGAAATACAGCGCGAAGAGCTACAAGTTCCACTTCGTGTTACAGAGCCTCTTAGCAGCTGAAGTCGGCGACGTTTTAGAGGCAAAAGCCTTTGACGCAAACGGCGACGCAGCGACAGATGCAGTGAAGTACGTAGCAGGCGGAAAACTTGATGCAGGCACATACACGCTTTACGCGACAAAGATTCCTGAGAACAACGAGAACCCCAACGACAACACCGGCGGAAGTAGCTCAGGTGGCGGATGCAACGCAGGCTTTGCAGGACTCGCAGCTTTAGCAGCACTTGCTTTAATCAAAAAGAGCAAGTAATTAAACTCAGCAAACGACGCTACGTTAAGTAACGGCGTTATCTATAAAACAAAACCAACCTAATGAAGAAATTCCCTGTCTCGCGGCATGAGGCAGGGAGTTTTCTTTTTGCAAGTAGGAATTAGGAAGTAGGAGGTAGGAAGTGAAAAAATCTTATCTTGGCGAAAGGCTTTGCATATGAGAAACAATAATCAAAACGCGGCATGTAGGATTAAATGTCTGAATGGCGTTTAATTCTCACAAAGAGCCGGAGGGGTCTGTACAAAAAATAAGTTCTTTGACTATAACACTCAGGCATAAAAACGACATCACCATGAACGGGTGATGAATTTCAACGCCAAGCTCGCCCGCGTACGAAGATTGGAAAGCAATCTTAGCCTAAAAAAAATAAAAAAGCCGTGATTTTCTCACGGCTAATCTTTTTTCCTATCTAAAAAATATTCCTGAATTTATTATTATTTTGGGGAGCAGGTTTCACAGGCGGCTGCTGCTGTCTATTTAAGCCCGGCAATATTCCGTCAAAAGGCGAAGGAGCTTTCGGTGCTTTTATATTCGTCGGAGGATTTACAGGCATGTGAATATCTTTAGGCTGCACGCTCTCCGGCACAGCTTTGACTTCTTGAGATTTATTCTCGCTTGCTGGTAAAATCTGCTGACCGTCAGTAACTTTGAAGTCTTGAACATAGCCGACGAACATTCCGTCTGAATCCCATGAAGATTTGCCGATATAAGCAAGAGAGTAATGACGGCGCGGGATTCTTGCCTCGACTTTTGCTTTTAACTCGTCATTAATGTAAAGCCACGCTATAGTTCGTTTATTGTCATAGACTATTTTGAAATTGAAAAGTTTATCAACTATTGGCCCGAACGTTTTTGTTTCACCGTCGACATCGAAAACAATATCAGAGCCGCTGCCATAGCGACTTAATATAATTCTCTTGCTGCTCTTGGCCTCAACATTAAATTCAAAAATTCTGCCATAGCTTCCGCATTTCGTATCAATAAAAGCCTGTCCTTCAATCGTGAAATCACGTCCGCCTAAAGAAATTCCTTCTTCGGCCTGCAAATAGGACTCTCCGTCCAATTCTAATTTAGAATCTGAAATAACAGGCTCGCCGTTCTTAGTCCATTCATCGCCATTGAGCGAATTTACGGCTTCATGAATAGCAATTTCTTGAACTTCAGGAGGCGTGAAATTATCGTCCCATAATTTTTTGCCGTCAGTGATTCTGAAATTATATAAATATCCTGCGAACATTCCATCGGAGTCCCACGATGATTTACCGAGATAAGCAAGCGAATAATGACGACGAGGAATCGCTGAGTCGATTTTTGCTTTTAGTTCGCCGTTAATATAAAGCCACGAAATAGTTTTAGCGTGGTCATAAACGATTGCAAAATGGAAAAGTCTATCGACTAAAGGTCCGACGGTTTTAGTTTTGCTTTCAATGTCTAAAGCAATATCACT
The DNA here is from genome assembly GCA_017475805.1 of Synergistaceae bacterium. The sequence continues at coordinate 4,347 of JAFVEW010000072.1, forward strand.
GCCGCTGCCGTAACGTTCTAGCATTATTCTCTTGCTATTCTTGGCAGCAACGTTAAACTCAAAAATTCTGCCGTAGCTTCCGCAATTTGTATCAACGAAAGCCCAGCCGTCAATCGTGAAATCCCGGCCGCCTAAAGAAATTCCGTCTTCAGCTTGCAAATAAGACTTTCCGTCCAACTGCAACGCCGGACGTAGTGATGCCGTGCCGCGTGAATTTATCTCTGAAACTTCGGGCTTGCTGCTCCCGTGAGCTTTCCAA
>JAFVEW010000073.1 GCA_017475805.1 Synergistaceae bacterium
TTATATCGCCTCAAGACCTGACGCAGGTTCTATAATGTCGCTTGTTTCTAACGCTTGGGGAGTTTTCGGGGCGGCTTTCGGTCCTGCAATAATGCTGAGCCTTTTCTGGAAAAAATTTACATACGCAGGTGCGGCACTTGGAATTTTCACGGGAGCATTAGTTGATATTTTATGGCTTGAGTATATGGCGGCCACTGGTGTTTATGAAATAATACCTGGATTTTTCGCCGGGCTTGTTGTGGCTTATTTGACGTCGTTAATTTTCCCGCAAAAATCTAAAGAAGTTGAAGAGCTTTTCGACAAAGCCTTAGCAATGTCAAACGAATAAAAATCAACAGGTCGGGTAGTTTTGCTCCCGGCCTGTTTTTTAATATCAAAAAAACTTATGCAGGAAATTTCTGTCATGAACTATAAAACTGCCGCTTAAAAATTAAATGACGAATGCTCAGGAACTTGGAAAATTTGCAGAAGACATTGCCGCCGAATATGTTTTGAGCTTAGGCTGGAAAGTTTTAGCGCGAAATGTCAAAAATCAACACGGCGAACTTGATATTGTTGCAGCGGACTTAAATTCAAAGCCGCAGGAATTAGTTATAATTGAAGTCCGTTGTCGGACAATCGGAAAAATTCAATCGCCTTTCGACTCGATAGGGCCGCGAAAATTAAACACGCTTATAAAAGCATCGCGAGAATTTATCGATAAAATTGAATGGGAGAATTTTTGGCGCATTGACATAATCGGTATCACTATGAAAGATAATAAAAATAATAATAACGACTGGGAGCTTGAACATATCCGCGATATTACTGCAGGTATGAATGTTTTGTCTTAAAAAATCTAAAAAATTTTTTCTTGTTGTATACTTATCGGGCAAAAAATCTAAATCAAAATTTTAACTTAAAAAGGAGTGATTACTCTGGCTAAAACTGTAAAGAAAGCCGCTCAGACACGAGAGCAGATTTTAGAAGAAGCTATCGGCGACATTCGCAGCAAGTTCGGCGACGACGCGATTATGAGACTCGGCGACCAAGCTAAAAAAAATATTGACGTCATTCCGAGCGGAATTTTGCCTCTTGATGTTGCTTTAGGCATCGGCGGCTATCCTAAAGGGAGAATCGTTGAAATTTTCGGCCCTGAAGGCTCAGGAAAAACTACGATAGCTCTTTGCGCGATTGCTGAAGCACAGAAGGCTGGCGGCATTGCTGCATTTATTGACGCTGAACACGCTCTTGACCCGAGACTTGCTTTAACACTCGGCGTTAATATCGAAGATTTATATCTTGCTCAACCCGACAGCGGCGAGCAGGCTCTCTATGTTCTTGACCAGTTGGTGAGAACTGGAGCAGTTGATATTGTCGTCGTTGACTCGGTCGCGGCGTTGACCCCTCAAGCTGAAATCGATGGACGAATCGGAGAGAGTCAATTAGGGCTTCAGGCTCGCTTGATGTCTTATTCATTGAGAAGACTTGCTTCGATAATAGCTAAAACAAACTGCATCGTCGTTTTTATAAATCAGCTCCGCGCTATGATCTCTACAGGTTACGCACCAGGACCGACTGAGACGACGACGGGCGGACGAGCTTTGAAATTTTATTCATCAATAAGGCTTGAAGTCCGGCGCGGCAAAAAATTAGAGAAGAGCGACGTAACTATCGGCCACGAATTATATTTGAAGGTCGTTAAAAATAAACTTGCTCCTCCTTTCAGAATGGCGCACGCGAGTTTGATTTACGGCAAAGGCATTCCGATGGGCGTTGCTGTAGTTGATATGGCCATTGACTATGGCGTTATTAATAAGAAAGGTGCGTGGCTCGCTTACAAAGGCGAAACTCTCGGACAAGGCAAGGAAGCTGTCGCGAAATTTCTATCTGAAAATAAAAATCTTCAGGACGAAATCATCAAAGAAATCATGGCCGAAGTTAATAAAGGTATAGGATTTTTACCTAACACTGCGGACACGGCAAGCGGTGATGAAGCTGATGAAAATATGCCATCGTCTGAAACTTCGTTAAATGAAAACGAAAATGAAAATTTTGACGGCGAATACATGCTTGAAATTTCGGATTCTGAATCAGAATAAAAGATTAAAAGTTTATTTAGCCCTCTTGAGCTTTCAGGAGGGTTTTGTGTATTAAAAACAGGAGATTGACATGAGCAAAAAACCTATGGTGAAATTAATCGCAGGAATTTTATATCCTTCCGACAACGAAAATTTATTAAACTGGAGCATTGACGAACTTTCAAAACTTTGGGGAAGACCTGAAATTTTTTCTAAGCCTGTGCCTTTCGACAGGACAGATTATTATCACGAAATTTCGCCGAATTTAATTAGAGAATTTGTCTGCTTCCCCGGATTGTTCGACGCAGGCGGATTAGTCGACTGGAAACACGCAGCTATTAATATTGAAGCTAAGAGCCGCGAGCCTATTAGAGCCGTTAATATTGACCCGGGTTATGTTGACGGAGCAAGATTAATTTTAGCTTCTACTAAAGATCATGCTCACAGAATTTATCTGCGCGATGGAATTTTCGGAGAAGTTACAATGAGATGGCGTTTCAAAAAATGGCAGAGCTTCGATTACACTTTCCCCGATTTTGCAAGCGGAGTTTATGACGAATTTTTATCTCAAGTCCGACGCTTATGGCTGCAAGAAAGCAAGTAGAAATTAGGAGGTAGGAAGTAGGAATTGAAAAAAATTTTTCTGATTTTCACGCTTATATTCATGATTTTTAATTCACAAGCGCAAGCAGCTTTTCAAGATTGGACGCTTACGAAAGAATTTATAACGCCGTTAATTCCTGACGCTAATTCCGAAGATTTAGGACGCGTCATTTATAAAACTTATAAAAGAAAATCGCCTCGCGGGACTTTAGAAATTATTTTGACCGAAGGCAAAGGCACAGGAAATCTCTACGTTCCTGAAAACGTTGACGAAAATAAAAAATTAATGCCTGCGTCTGAATATAAAATTTTAGAAGTTGACGGACATAAAGCAATTTTAGAAAATCAATCTTTTTTGTCGCTTGTTTTAGCTGTTCAAGTTGATGATAATATCGTTCTTAATATTGAAAGTTCTTCATTAAATCAAGAAGAATTAATTTCAATAGCAAAGGAGTTTTTATCATCATGGAAAAATACAAAATCGGACTCATTCCCGGCCCCGTAAGCGTTCCTGAGGATGTTAGAGCAGCTTGGAATTTTGATTTTGCAAGCTCAGATTTAGAAGACGAATTTTTTAATTTATATCGTGAAAATCAAATTTTCATTCAAAAAATCCTTCATACTCAAAACGACGTTTTAATAACTTCCGGCGAGGCTATGTCGATTTTATGGGCAAGCCTTAAATGCACGCTTAAACCGGACGAAAAAATTTTAGCCGTTTCTTCAGGACTTTTCGGCGAAGGCTTTGCGGACATGGCTCGAACTTTCGGAGCTGAAGCTGAAGTCTGCGCTTTCGATTACGATTCAATTCCTGACCCCGAGAAAGTTTACGAACACGCAAAAAAATTTAATCCTAAAGTTATTACGGCCGTTCATTGCGAAACACCTTCAGGGACTTTAACTCCGAACTTAAAAGAAATCGGCAAAATAGCTCACGAGATTGGCGCGTTATTCGTCGTTGATTTCGTTTCGAGTGCAGGCGGAGCTTCTCTTGACGTCGATGATTCAGAAATTGACATAGGCTTATGGGGAAGTCAAAAAGTTTTATCATTAACTCCGTGCCTTTCTATAGCAACGGTTTCAAAACGGGCTTGGGAAGTTATAGAAAAAGTCAATTACTCAGGCTACGAGGCTTTCAAAGATTGGCGCAATGCTGTTAATAAAAAGTTCATGCCTTACACTCACGACTGGCAGGCTATTAAAGCCCTTAATATTTCATTGAGAAAAATTCTTGACGAAGGCATCGAAAATCAAATTTTACGACACGAGCGAGCCGCTGAACTATGCCGCAGCTTAGGCCGCGAAATAGGCTTGAAACTTTTTCCGAAGGACGAAAAATTTTCTTCCCCGACTGTAACGGCGTTCTATGTTCCTGAAAAATTTTCATGGAAAGAATTTGATTTTAAGCTCCGTGAAAAAGGTCTCGCTGTCGGCGGCAATTACGGAATTTTAGCCGGAAAAATTTTCAGAATAGGCCATATGGGCAGCCAAGCTGATAATAATTTAATCGAAAAAGGAATGAGCATAATTAAATCTCTCTTGCTATAATTACGTTGGATGATAAGAATTAAAATCAACGATAAGCGAGGAGTGAAGAAAGCAAATAGGAAGTAGGAAGCAGGAAGTAGGAACGGAAAAGACAAAAATTTTCTAAATTAAAGGTCTTTTTACTTCCTAACTCCTAATTCCTAACTCCTACTTGAAATAAATGTCCGGGCATAATGAACAACAAAATTTTATTAACGCTATAAAACAATTAGGAAACAAAGCTATTTTAATTCGTGTTCATGAAGACGGCAGACACGAAGCTGTTTTTGTCTCGCCTGAATATGCAACCATGATGGCTGACACTCGCGAAGGGAGCAAACGCTACAACGAAACTGGCGACTTCAGCGAAATTATTTATCCTGACGACCGGCCTTTAGTCAAATATGTAATCGAACATCACGAAGCTCCCGATAAATCACGCGATATTCAAATAAGACAAATTACGGCAAATAATCATATTATATGGTGCAATGTTCATTATGCTTTTGTTACGATCGCTGAAGAAAATTATATTTATTTAACTTTTTCTGATATTTCTAAATTAAAAAAATACGAAAAGAAAATCCGAACGACTTATGACTCAATCGGCAAAAATTTTTATCATCAAGATAAATTTACTCTCGGAATGTTCAGAATAGATTTGACGCTCGACGCTGTCGAAGAAATTCAAGGCCGCGATTTATTCAAGTCAGATGAAGGCCAGAAAGTATATTCTCAAATGATGTCAGACAGGTCTAAGCATTATATAAATTTTCTTGAGCGTCAGAAATTTATGCAGATGTTTCATGTTGATTCTTTATTAGATTCTTATATAAAAGGCAAAGTTAATGTACACCAAACTTTATTATCGAGGCGTGAGAACGGCGGAATTTGTTACGTTGAAATCTCCGCAAGTATGACTCAAAGCCCTATAACAGGTCATGTCGTAGCCTTTATAACTGAAAGAGAATGCAATAATTCAAAAGTTTATCAAACTATAGTCGATAAAATTTTAGTTCGTCAGTTTGAGATGATAGCTTACTTAGCTATCGGACATTATCATATTACGGTAAATTATGACTTAGCCGAAGGAAGCATTCTGCCTAAGAGTATGCACAAAAATTTTAGTTCTTATATAACTGAAGAAATCGTGCCGATTTTACACGGAACAGAAGAACAAATTAATGAAATGTCAAAATCACTTACTCTTGACTCAATAGCCTTCGGAACTCAAAAAAATGCTCTTTATGAAGTTAATATAGTCTGCGAAATCGAAAATAAAATTTATTATAAGCAATTTAGTTTTTATGCCATTAATCCGGGATTTTATATAGTCATGGTCTCGGATATTACGCGGCTTCACAGAGAACAGCAAGAACGCCGCGAACAATTAGAAGAAGCTCTCGATTTAGCTCAAACGGCAATGCAGCAAGCCCGTCAAGCTAACTCGGCTAAGAGTGAATTTTTAGCGAATATGTCTCACGAAA
>JAFVEW010000074.1 GCA_017475805.1 Synergistaceae bacterium
ACTTGCGCGTAATTTTCAATTATTAATGAAAGTTTTTTTTTTGTCAAAATATCTTTCCATAAATAATCCGTCATTATGCCTTCAGGGTTGGGAGGATTGCCCGAGCCGTCTTTATAACCTTTATCGAACGGCAAAAACCAGCTCTCTTTACCTTCCAATTTCGTGCAAAACCTAACATTTGCTTCGTCTAATGCAAAATGCACCATACAACGCTTAAACGAAAACAAAATTTCTTTTGGGTAGCGGTCGTTTTTATATTGTTCGACAGCGTCATTAACGTTCTGTTTAGTTAAATTATTTTTAAGTTCAAAAGTTATTACAGGAAGACCGTTGATAAATATACACATGTCAAGAGCAAACCTACCTGCGTCAGTCGAATATCGAAGCTGACGAGTTACGCTAAAAATATTTTTCTCGAACATTTCATGCGCCTTAAGATTATTTTCCGTAGGCCTTGAACTGTATATTATAAACTCTACAGGATAAAATTTCAAGCCGTTGCGAAGAACGTCAATAACTCCGCGCTTTGCCAATTCACCTTGAAGACGGTTCAGAAATTGCCGTTTCTTTTGTTCAGATTGAAAAATTCCGAGCTTATTAAACTCTTCGGGCTGAGTATCCTGCAAAAATCTAAAAAGCCTCGTTTCGTCTATGGCATATTCTTTGTTATAATCGGCGTTCGTGCCTTCTTCATAGTTGTTATTTTTAACAAGCCATGATATAATTAACAATTCAAGTCCGCTCTCTTTTATGTTCGTAAAATTCATAATTAATTTTCCCTTTCAACATTTTCATCCCATTTTTCAAGCGTACGTTTCAAAACATTCATAAGTTCATTAATATCTTCATGAGAAGTATGCCACACGAATTTGAAATCAACAGAGCCGTAATGATGTGCAAAAATATCCCGCATACCTTTAATTTGCCGCCACGGGATTTCAGGATAATTTTTCAAAAATTCGTCCGACAGGTGCTTGACAAGTTCTCCAATTTGTAGTATAGGCATAGTGATTGAATTTCTATACACATAACCTTCATCATAATCGAAAAAAAATTCTTTCCTGTCTTGAAAAAATATATGCGTTTTCTGAATCTCTCTGCAATATGCAAGTATTTTCAACACAATGGCTTTATCTCTGCCGTTCATAGATTAAAATTCCGTCCCTTTTCGCTTCGGCTATCAAATCTTCTTCAAAAGAAGTGTCCGTGATAACATCAACGGGAGCTTGAAAGGCCTCTTCCAAGTCAAGCCAAAACCCTGAAAACTGCAACAGCGATTTTAATTTCCCGTTTGTTATAAGAAAGTCGTAATCGCTGTCAGGCTTTTCATTACCATTAGCACGGGAGCCAAATAATAAAACTTTTGAAACCCCGTAACGTTCAGCAATTTTTGAAACGGTTTCTTTTATTTCATTCCAGTTCACGTTCAGACGACCTCCTATAAGAAAAAAATTTTAGGACAATTCTAATTAATCCCGAAATATTCTTCAATACTTCGTAACTTTATTAAAAAATTTTTCTTCGTGAGCTTGCTTTAATTCTATGAAATTTTTATATTTTTGTTGTGGCAAATGTTGTGGCAAAAAATTTTTTTCCCTGTATAATCGAAAAGATTTTGAAAGGAGTTTTTAAGAGTGGCATATCTTAAAAAACGAATTAGAAATAATATCACATATCTTTATGAAATTCAAGGATACCGCGACAAAAACACAGGCAAAGTCAAGCATTATGA
>JAFVEW010000004.1 GCA_017475805.1 Synergistaceae bacterium
ATATAAAGCCTAAACGACTGCCTAAAGTCTCGCGCGATTTTGAATCACTCATTCAAAAAACTCCTTCAGAAATTAAAAAAATTATTTCGAGAAAGTCTGATAATATCCGACGCCGATGATTATTAACATTATCACAGGCACTACGTAAGTGAAGTAAGCACGCAGAGCCTTCGGGAATTTTGCGCCCGTTCCTAAATCAGCTTCTTTAATGAAATTGTCCCAGCCCCAGCCGTAACGAGTTACGCAGAATAATAAATAAATCACTGAGCCTATAGGCAATAAATTATTGCTGACGATAAAGTCTTCTAAGTCAAGTACGCCTGAACCTTCACCAAGAGGCTGGAAACTTGACCATTTATTGAAGCCTAAAACGCAAGGAAGCGAGAAAATGAAAACTAAAATTGCCATTATCGCTGTTGATTTATGTCGCGACCAGCCTAAAGAATCCATAAAGCAAGCTACGATATTCTCAAAAACTGCTATGACTGTTGAGAGAGCTGCAAAACTCATAAACAAGAAGAATAAAGCTCCCCAAACTTGACCATTGGGCATTTTGTTGAACATATTTGGTAGAGTAACGAAAATTAAACTGGGGCCTGCTCCGGGATTTATTTCATAAGCAAAACAAGCCGGGAAAATTATAAGGCCTGCAGTTAAAGCTACGAACGTGTCGAGGCCGGTTACTAAAATGCTTTCACCGAAAAGGCTGCGATCTTTATCGATATAGCTTCCGAAAATTGCCATTGATCCGATTCCAAGACTTAACGTGAAAAACGCTTGGCCTAATGCAGCGTATAAAGTTGTGCCGAGACCTTGTGAAACTAGTTTATTAAAGTCAGGTTTGAGATAAAATTCAAGACCTTTATTAGCTCCTTCGAGCGTTACTGAACGGATTGCAAGAGCTATCATAATTATTAAGAGGCCGAACATCATTGCCTTTGTGATTCGTTCGACGCCGTTGCGAAGGCCTGACCAACATATAACGGCACCGATTAAAATTGCTGCGGTCATCCAGAAAGTTAATTCAGTCGGACTTGCTAAAATAGCGTTAAAAAAGCCTCCGACCGCTTCTGTGTCAAGTTCTGTGAATGTTCCCAAAGCTGAATAATAAGTATAAGCAATCATCCAGCCCGTTACTGTCGTATAGAACATCATCAAAACGCAATTTCCGATCCAGCCAGCGTAGCCCCATAATGACCAGATTTTATTTTTAGGCTGAAGGACTGCGAATGATTGAGACACACTTTGCTTTGAAGCTCGACCAACGGCAAACTCCATTACCATAATCGGCATAGCGAACAAGACAAGGAATAAAATATAAATCAGAACAAAAGCTGCGCCTCCATATTGTCCGGTTATAAAAGGAAAACGCCAAACATTGCCGAGACCTATCGCACAGCCTGCAGACAAAAATATAAAGCCTAAACGGCTCGCGAAAGTTTCTCTTGATTTTTCAGGCATAAAAAAGACACCTCCGTCAAAAATTATCAAAAATCTTTCTGACTTTTAATTCTGAAAATTATAACATTCTGGAATTTTCGCGGCACGATAGCAAATTAAAAAAATAAATTGAATTTCTAATTTTAAAATCGAATCTGTGAACGTTGATGACGAGAATAAAAATTTAAACTTTTTGTAGTGACCAAAGTAGTGACCAAAATAAAATTTCCCGGCTCAAAATTCACCGAGAAATTTTATTAAAAAAATATAACATGAAAAATAAAGATAAACTTTTTTAAAGTTTTATATTAGCTGATAAGTTTATTATAATTCTTGTCGATTCTACTTTAATGGTGTATTATTGCCTGCGTTTTTTAAATTTTTAAGAAAGGATAAGAATGTTTTTATGCGAAAGACGATTTCAGAAATGCTGTACTTTCACGCACAGAATAAAAAAGATCATCTTGCCGTTGTTACTGACGCTCGAAAACTCACATATGAAAACCTTCACCGCTTGTCGAACGGTTATGCAAAG
>JAFVEW010000075.1 GCA_017475805.1 Synergistaceae bacterium
AGTTAATCATTCCCGCAGCTTTCCAGCGTGATGTCCAATAATCGCCGGGCTTTTCAGCTTCAACGGATAAAATTCTGAAATTAGAACTTCCCGTAAATTCGACAATAGCTGCCGTTATAGCTGCAACGATCTTAGCTTTGTCAGCACTCGGAGCAGCTTTGACGGCTTGAACAGGTTTGGCCGTGCTTGCGGGTTTGCTTACTACATCATTTTTTTTTTCGTCGCCACCGCCGGCGAAAATTCTCATTCCGAAGATTACCATTGTGAGAACGAGAAGATCGCCGAAAACGATCGAGAATGCTACGATACTAACGTTAATTGCTCCCGAAAGTCCTTCAAAGTGCATAGGCATAATTAAATTCCTCCTGTTTATATATTAGTGAGGTATAACCCCGTGTTTTTTGCTGGGTCTTGTTTCGCGTTTGCTTTCAATTCCCTCAAGGGCTGTGAAAATTGCCTTTCTTGTTTCTTCCGGCATAATCACGCGATCAACATAGCCGCGCTCTGCAGCTCTGTAAGGATTAGCAAATGCCTCACGATATTCATCAATTTTTTCGAGTCTCTTTGCTGACGGATCAGCAGCGTCGTTAATTTCTTTCTTGAAAACGATGCTTGCCGCGCCTTCTGCTCCCATTACTGCGATTTCAGCCTGAGGCCAAGCCAAAGCTACATCAGCTCCGAGTGCCTTGCTGCTCATGGCGAGATAAGCTCCGCCGTAAGCCTTGCGCATGATAACGCTGATTAAAGGCACAGTGGCTTCGCTGTAAGCATAAAGCAATTTCGCTCCTTTGCGAATAATTCCGCCGTGTTCCTGGTCTGCTCCGGGCAAATATCCGGGAACGTCAACGAAAGTAACAATAGGAAGGTTGAAAGCGTCGCAATGGCGAATAAATCTTGAGGCTTTATCTGAAGCATCAATGTCAAGGCAGCCAGCCATGACGTCAGCATTATTTGCTATAACTCCGACTGAACGTCCGCCGATTCTCGCGTAACCTGTAACGATATTTTTAGCAAAACCGGCCTGAACTTCTGTAAATTCGCCGTCATCAAAAACTTTCGTTAAGACTTCATGAACGTCGTAGCCTTTATTAGGATTGACTGGGACAATATTTCTTAATGAAACGTCAGCGCGGTCAGGACTGTCAGCAGTAGCTTTCATAGGCGCGTCGTCAAGGTTGTTTAACGGCAAATATGAAAGAACTTTACGAACCTGTGCGAAACATTCTGCTTCGTCTTTTGCTTCAAAATGAGCGACTCCGCTGAGTTCATTATGAGCCTTCGCTCCGCCTAATTCTTCGCTCGTGATTGATTCGCCCGTTACGGCCTTAATAACTTCAGGGCCTGTGATGTGCATAACGCTCTCATTATCAACCATGAAAATAAAATCCGTAAGTGCAGGACTGTAAACTGCTCCGCCTGCTGTCGGTCCCATTATGATTGAAAGTTGAGGAATAACTCCGCTGGCAAGAGTATTGCGTTTGAAAATTTTTCCGTATCCTGCAAGACTGTCAACGGCCTCTTGGATTCTTGCGCCGCCGCTGTCATCAATGCCGATGATCGGACAGCCCATCTGCATAGCCATATCCATGACCTTACAAATTTTTGCTGCGTGTTGTTCGCCGAGTGAACCTCCAAAAACTGTGAAATCCTGACTGAAAATAAAAACTTTTCTGCCCTCGATTGTTCCCCAGCCTGTTACGACTCCGTCGCCTAAAATCTTTTTCTCGTCGAGACCAAAATTATTGCAACGATGTGTTACAAATTCATCAATCTCTACGAACGAACCGGGGTCAAGCAGCTGTGCTATACGTTCACGAGCAGTGCCTTTGCCTTTGGACTTCTGTTTTTCAACGGCTTCTTTTCCGCCGCCTGCAAGGGCTTTTGAGCGTCTTTCTTCAAGCTGTGCGCAAAGCTCTTCAATAGTAGGAAATCCCATATCCGACAAGCTCCTCCTTTTTAATTTTTATTTCTTGATTTTATTTTTAATGAATCAAATTAAAATTTGCAAGCTAGAATATCATAGAAATTAATTCAGCGCAAAGATTTATGTTTATGCTATTTTTTTGGTAAAATAATAAAGCAGTGCTTGTCAAAAATTGAAGGGTGATTCGTGGAGGAATGAGAAATGCGCGTAGTGCAGACAAACGTAATAAGCGACACAGCAGGGTCTGTCCGCAGACTCGAAAGAGGTTTCGTGACGCGCCGTGTTGAGAATCAGTACGTTCACGTTCAAGAGCCTATCATGGTCGAGCGTCCTAAAATCGAAGATTTTAATAATATGGTCGTCGTTCATGATCAAGTTGAGCAATATATATAAAATAAAAACTCCCTCGTTGACTTTTGTTGACGAGGGTCGATGAATCTTTAAGGGAGA
>JAFVEW010000005.1 GCA_017475805.1 Synergistaceae bacterium
AAGCAATAAGCGCGGTGGTACTCGATGCATGACGATAGAACAACTAATAAAAACTTGCCGCTGCCTAATCGAGATAATGTGCTTGCAGATGACGTTGAAAGAATTAGAGAGGCTTTTAATTCCATAGATACGGAGCTTGCAGGCATTGAAAATCAAATTTCAGAGCTTCCTGAAAACATTAATACAAAATTATCGGAGCTTAAAGAGGAAATTAATAAACAAAATATTCTCTCAAAATTGGGTTTCTATATCGATGATGAGGGTTATTTAGCTCAAAAGATAGTCAAAGAAGAAACACCCGACGATCCTGAAGCTCCTACAGTTTTAATAAATGGCAAACCCGCCACACTAACCACTAAAGCAGACATCCAAGAATTATTGGGTGAACTTGACTTCGGTCAATAACGGGTTGTGTACAGACCTTTTATTGAATAAATTAATTTAATCTGGAGGTATTTTTTACTATGTCCAATTACAATGAAAACAGCGTTTTACAATTTGGTCGTCTCAAAGAGTTCGGTCAGGCAGTCGCTGGCGAAATTTCAAAGTTAAAAACTGCGTCAGGCAGCGCGATTAAGTATGTCAGCGTTGCAAATAACACCGTCAGCTTCTTTACAAGCACCGACGGCTCAGGAACAGCAGCTTTCTCGTTTAACTTCCCGAACGAACTTGTCCTTGACCAACTCAAAACAACGTTTGTTCCCCACTTTGCATTTAGCTCCGAGACATATGCAGGCGCAACTAATCCGAGCTTAGAAGGCAAACCCGTTTTAGTTATCGCGGTCAAAGACACAAACGCGGCCGGAACTACAACGACAAACTACAGCTTCCTTAACATGGAAGACTTAATCGATATTTACACTGCCGGAGACAACTCAATCAACATCGACGGCTACAATATCAGCGTCAAAGTAAGCGCGACAACTGGCAATCACTTAACGCTCAATAACGACGGCCTCATGGTTGACGTTTCAGACAAAGTCGACAAAGTTGAAAATGCCACTGCAGGAAATATTCCCGTAATGACTGAAGCGGGCGGAATTTCTGATAGCGGCTATACTTTTGCAACATCTGCCGACGTTACGGAACTTAATAACGAATTATTCCCGTCAGCATAAGTTTTCTTTTTCAGGCAGGCTCTTGGGCTTGCCTTTTTATTTTTTATCATGAGTAGAGAAGTCTTTATAAAAAATCAAATTAAGAGCTTGCTTGCCTCAAGCAAAACTGATACAGCTACTAAATTTTCTACACTTAACGCCGCTCTTGAAGACATGTTCGGGCAAGTTAATGATGAATTAGTATCTTTAAGAAATAGTGTAGGTTTATTTTATACAGACGCAGAAGGCTACGTATGTCAGAGAATAACAGAGGAGGAGGAAGAAGGAAATAATGAGTGATTCAAATAATGTAGATGTTAGGGTAGCTACAGATGCTACGCTTGCCACACTTGCTAAAGACGCAACGCTGGCAACTATCGCAAAGGACGCGACACTGAGCAATGTAAAAACTGCAATCGACAATTTAGTAGCAGCTGTAGAAAATCAAGGCGGCGGCGGAGGCTCAGGCGGCGGAGCAACTATCTCTAATAGTACAGTAAACATTACAAGCGGTGGCAATACAATTACCGGCGGAGAAACTAAAATTACGGGTGCTAATCTCGAAACTAAAATCACCGGCGGTACAACGCATATTTATGGCGGAAACTTCACAGTTGACGGCGTTCCTGCCGTTTTAGCTTCGAATATTTACGATGCATTAGATAACTCGATTTTTGCAACTGTAGCGTTAGCGGCACAGGCTCATAACGCCTATTACCGCGAAAACAACTTAGGTGAAGCACCAACGGCAGTACAACTTGCGGCCATCCGTGCAGGAACATTCAAAGGCTTATATCCAGGTGATTACTGGGAACGTAGCATAACTTACAATAATGCCGACGGTGCGTCCGTAACAGATACCGTCAGAATGAGAATTGCACATATTAATTACCCGAGAGACGGTGCTACACCGAATATTATGGTAATTCCTGAATACTGTTTATACAACGCTAAAATGGAAGATAGTAATACGAACGCAAACGGCTATAGAGGTTCTAAGATGTATACGACCTATTTAGCGGCGGCTATCGCAGTGTTCAAGGCTTTCTTTGGAGAAGAAAATCTCTTACCGTATACAATAGATTTGAGTACTGCGTCAGGAGGTTCTTTTGTGTCGACATCAGGACGCATTGTTGACTTGTTAAACCAATATCAGGTTTTTGGCACAGCCGGAAGTTATGGTAAGGCTGCAGACCCCGAGCAGACACAGCTTGCAATATTTAAGTTGAATACTGAACTTATAAAAGCTAAGCTAAAAAGCGTAGGTAGTTTTACTTACTGGTGGACTCGAGACCCGTATAGCTCCAACCTCTTCGCCCACGTCTATCCTTCGGGCGCGGCGTCCAACCTTAACGCGTCTCACTCGTGTGGCGTTCGCCCTGCTGCCCTTATCGGTTAATCAGTAAATCTACGTAGGCTTGTCCTACGTAGATTTAGCCTTGACATACTTAGAACGCGGTTATAGTTTTTTTGTTGTTCCGCCGCTTGCGGCGGTCGCTATATATAGGATTTTTGGAGGTTAGAAATTGTCAAAGTCAAAGAAGAATGAGAGTTTTGAGGTTTTAAGAGACGCAATAATAATTCGCAGCAAAATAACGAACGTACTGAAATTTTTAGCATTGCAGTCTCAAAAGCGTTTTGAATTTCTCAGTGAAAATTTGACAAAGGCGACGACTGACGAAGAAATCCTAAAAGCGAAAGAAACTATGAGAGAAGAACGTTTTAATCTATGGCTCATCAAAGAAGAATGTCAAACTGTTGCGTCCAAAGGCTCGGAATTAACAAGCAGCTTAAGAACAGCTAACACAATCTGGCCTACTTACATGAGTGAGTTCACGGAGCGTAGAAATTATATGAATAAGGCTATGGCGGCCTGCAATGTCTTACAGGACGAACTGCAATATGTAGCTCAGTCCGTCTATGCTGATAAAAATAAATTCACAGCTCTCGTACTTGAAATTGAAGCGTTGTTCAAAAAAATTAAAAGTGTGAGGCAAGCTGATAATCGTTTCTTAAAACAGCTAAATGACGTTAATGAACAAAAATAGGGTGTTTCTTGTAACCGTATAGCTCCAACAACTTCGCCAACGTCAATACTTCGGGCGCGACGAACAACAATAACGCGTCTAACTCGTATGGCGTTCGCCCTGATTCACTTACTGCACATTTTGAGTAAAATTCTCGCGTGCAGGTTAAGGGAAGGAAGAAACATCCTTTCAGGTTAAAACCTGATAAATGCCGATCATCTTGACACAGTTACGACTGGGGTTTTAGCGTTCGTCTCTTGTTTATGGACGCAGATGGTTTAGACTTTCTCTAAGAGACAGAGGGAGGTCTTTTTTTATGATTTTTCTTGATGCCAATGTAATTTATGAGGCAATGCACAAGACTATAAAAAGCAGTGATAAAGATAGATACATAACACAGTTATATCAGGTTAATCACTTGCTTTACACGGCCATGCTGCAGGAAGCATTGCGCGATGGAACTTACAAACCTAAACTTGGCAATAAATTTGTACTTTCTGAACGTGGTAAAACGCGCTTTGTTACGAATAATAAATTCGACGATAAGGTCATTAATCACGTTATTTGCGATGAAATTTTAACGCCTGCTCTAAAAAGATTTTTAATCCATGACAACGGAGCTTCTCAGAAAGGCAAAGGAGTAAGTTTTCACCGGCAGCGTTTTGAAAAGCACTTGCGGGATTATTTTAAGGAGCACGGTACAAACGAAGGATTTATTTTGCTCGGCGATTTTTCAGGCTACTATGCGAATATCCGGCATGATAAATGTGCAGAAGTTTTGGCGCATTTCTTAAAACGTTCAAATTTTCCTGTTGAAGATTTGAAAAAGGCTTGGAACATTTTGACGGGAATTTTTCAGACATACAGAATAGACGTCAGCCGATTTTCAGATGAAGAAATTAGAGCCATGTATACACAAAAAGTTGACACTATGATGAATTTTGGTGTTGATGAAAGTTTGCTTACAGGCGAGAAATTTCTCACTAAAGGCGTTGACATCGGCAATCAGACTTCACAAAATATCGGCGTAGCGTTTCCATACCGCATTGATAATTACGCTAAAATTATTGCGGGTATCAAAGGCTACGGACGCTATACAGATGATTTTTACGCCATTGCAAATAATAAAGAAACACTAAAAAATCTGCTTGCAAATTTCAACGCTATAGCTCAAGAATACGGGATTATTATCAATGAACGAAAAACAAGAATTGTAAAACTTTCAGGCTTTTATCGTCATTTACAAAACGGATATTCACTAACCGACACAGGACGAGTAATTTGTAAGATAAATCCAAAGTCTATCACGCGCGAACGCCGCAAGTTAAAGGCATATAAACGGCTTTTAGACGCGGGAAGAATTACATATGACGAGATAGAAAATATTTTCAAAGGCTGGATATGCGCAAATTATAAAAGAATGTCGCATCGGCAGATTTTTAATATGTCAGAACTTTATTTTAATTTATTTGGGAGGAAGCCGAAATGGCGAATGAAAAGAAAAAAAACACATTCACGATTACGTTGGCTGATGGAACACAGATCACCGACTTGGGACTAACCGGCAACTGCTTTATAAGCGAAAAGCCAATTACAGTGCAGGATTTTAGCGGAAAACTAAAAAATGTCGTTATTTCATGCTCCGATGAAGAATATCGCGATAAATATAATCTTGTCGGAAGCCATGATTACATGGAGCTTTTAAGCTGCGAACAGAGCAATATCGAAGGTTACGAAGGCAAATATTTATTTGTATTGCGCGGACTAACACGTCAAGAAGTCCGCGACATAGAAATTGACGCGAGGCTTGATTATCACGAAATGATGTTGGAGGCTTAAACAATGAGTGAGAAATTTGAAGAAGTTAAAAAGTATTTTGATATGGGATTTTGGACAGAACAAAAATTGAAATATGCCGTGAAAAAAAGCTGGATAACAGCAGGAGAATTTAAGAGTATCACGGGCAAAGAATACAGCGAGTAAATGCCATTTCTAAATGAAACCCCTTAATTAATTTTTTTATAGAGAGCTTCGATTTTGAGGCTCTCTATTTTTATATTTCTATGGAGGCAGAAAATGTTTGAAAAAATCGCTAAATTCAAAGAGTGGATTATTGAAAAAGCCATTGAGCAGGTACTTTGGGCGGAGAAAAATTTGCGCGGTAAAACAGGCGCAGAAAAGAAAGCCGCTGTCGTTAAAAAACTCGATGACATGGTAGAGCTTCCTTTTTATCTCGAATGGGCTGACGACATGGTCTTTTCGTGGCTTGTTGATACTGTCTGCGAAAAGCTAAATGCGCTCACAGGGCACAAATTTGCGAATTTAGTTTTGTCTGACGCTCAAGAGATAGAAATTGCTGGAAGCATTGAAATTCCTGAAGGTTTTATAAAGGAGAAAAATCATGACTAACGAAGAAAAATTCGAGCGTTCAATAGAATTTTCTTTGAAGTGGGAAGGCGGCTTGAATTTTAACATCGTGAACGGCAAGCCCGTGTTAAAAAATTACGCAAAAAACGACTTGGGCGGGGCGACTGCTTACGGCGTAACTTGGGCAACGCTCAAAACTGCTTATAAAGTCGGTATTGTCGCACATGATGATATTTGTAAATTGACACCTGACGAAGCAAAATTAATTTATAAAAAGAATTACTGGGATAAATACGGCTGGGAGCAGCTTGAATGGCCGGTGTGCTTATGCTGTCTTGATTGCTGCATTAATCACGGGCAATTTGCCTTTATCCTGCAGAGAGCGGCTATCGATTGCGGTCAGTCTGTTGTTATTGACGGTAAGTTCGGGCCGAAAACTTTTGCGGCTTTGAAAGCCTGTCCGCCGATGACGCTTGCAAAGGCAATTTACATACAGCGCAAAAAATATTATCAAAAAATTGTTGCCCGCAATCCGAGTCAAAACGTTTTCTTAAAAGGCTGGCTTCGTCGTGCTGACGAAATGGCAAGAAAATCGGGTGTTATTTCATGACAGATTATTTAGAATATATTGCAGGATTAATCGGAGCATTAGCCGGATATTTTTTCGGCGGCTTTGACGGCCTGATAAAGGCTCTAATTGCCTTTGCAGTCGTCGATTATTTTACAGGAATGGCGGCGGCTTGGTATTCTAATGAGCTATCATCTCAAATAGGCTTCAAAGGAATTTTGAGAAAAGTTACGATGTTCGTACTCGTCGGAGTTGCTCATATAGTAGATAGAGAACTAGTCAGCAAAGTTTTAGGCAACGCGGCAATTTTGCGCGAGGGCGTGCTTTATTCTTTTCTCGTAAACGAAACTTTATCAATTATCGAAAACGCGAACAAGATGGATATTCCGATGCCTGAAGTCCTAACAAAACACCTTTTGCAAATTAAGAATAAACATACAGAGCCCTTGAAATAAATCTCCTTAAAATAGCCTTGCTAAAAAATTAAAACAGAGCAAACATAGGCTATTACTCAATAAAGGAGGTTTTATAAATGAAAAATCCCGAATTAATGAACGAAAACGGCGAAGCTGAAAATCTCACGATTTTATTTCACAGAGATTACTGCACCGTTATCGCAATTCAGGACGCAACGGAAGAAAGCGTGACGGGCAATGAACTTGTTGAGAAGCTAAATAAATTAAGACTATTTAGCCTTTTCAGGCTCGACCGTGAAACGTCCGAGTATGCCCGTCTTGTAACTACGGACTGCTGGGGCAAAACGCATTATTTTAAGGCATGGAAATGACCAAAAGCACAGGCTTAAGACTTAGCCTGTGCTATTATTGTCTCTATTTTTCTGACTTCTTTGATTAAAATTTTCAGGGAGCGTAAAATTTCAAGCTCGATGTTCTTTTTACCCGCCAATGGATTATCCGAATTCTCATCATCGATATAACTCTCCTCCTTGATTTTTTCTGCTTCACGTCTGCGCTTCCAAATGGCCGCGAAGCCTTGCGGAGCTTTCACGTAATTTTCTACGGAATTTCGCGGAATGAACCATTGATGCCCGATCCGTTTTGCGCCTTCAAATTTATCTTTACGGCACAATAAAGAGATTGATTCTTTTCTGTAGTTGAGAATCTTGGCCGCCTCATCTGCCGAAATGTATTCGTCAATATCCATTTTTTACCTCCGTTTATTTTATTTTTTATTTTATCATAATTTATTAAAAAATATACTTGATTTTATATTAAATTAGAGTGAAAATAGCATTATCAAACGAAAACGCAGTAATAATCATAAAGGAGAGTTAAAAATGTCAACAAACAATCAGAACGTAATCAACGAAGAAATCAAGGAGCAAATCCTTGCGGTACGCGCAACTGGCCTCGTCAACATGCTGGATATAAACGGTATTCAGCGGGTAGCATTCGAAAACGATTTTTACGATCTTGTCTGCTTCATCGAAGAAAACAAGAAAGCCTACGCGGATTTTATCCTTCACGGGGAATAAAGACGGGGATTTTCCCCGTTATATTTTTATGGATATTCTATTTGAAATAAATAAAAATAAACTTGACTTTATATTAATTAAGAGTGAAAATAACATCATCAAGCGAAAACGCAGTAATAATCATAAAGGAGAGTTAAAAATGTTAGTAATCAAAGAATACGACGAAATCATCAACAGCGACGGCAAAAACTATGACGCGACAAGTTTCAATGGCAAGCTTTTCTGGGCTTATAGGAACAGCAAAGACGCAGGAAATGAAATGCTAAACTTCGACGACAATTGCAGTGAAAACGATATCGAGCAGATTGCGAAGTTACTAAGAAAATTCGCAATCACAGAATTCACGATTTCTTCTACTTGGTCGAGCTTACTTGAAACGCTTGCTTCATTCGATGAAAAAGGCATTAAAATGCAGGGCATCGTAAGGGTTTATGAACACACGAATTGCCGCCAACGAAAGAAAATTCCGGCAATCCTCATGAGAGTTGAATAAAATGACGGGGATTTTCCCCGTTATTTTTTATAAATATTCTATTTGAAATTAAATAAAAATGGACTTGACTTTACATTAATTAAGAGTGAAAATACGACCATCAAGCGGAAACGCAGTAATAACAACAAAGGAGAGTTAAAAATGTTAGCAATTAAGGAATACGACGACTACCTCAACAGCAACGGCAGAGAATACAACGCGGCAACTTTCAATGGCACTATCTTCGGAGCTTACCTACGCAGCAAAGAGGCGGGGAACGAAATGTTGAACTTCGAGTGGTGTTTTGATGAGGACGAAATCAAGCAGATTGCGAAGTTACTGAAACAATCCGCAATCACGGAATTCACACTTTCTTCAACTTCTACGGCTTTGCTTGAAACCCTTGCTTCATTCGACAAACAAGGCATCAAAATACAGGGATTTGTTACGGTTAATGAATTTGAACGTCCGCAAAAGAAAATCCCGGCAATCCTTATGAAAATTGAATAAAAACGGCGGGGATTTTCCCCGTCATTTTTCGCTCCTTTTTTAGAAAAATCTTATTTTGAAATTTAATAAAATATACTTGACATTTTATTAATATAGAGTGAAAATACGACCATCGAACGAAGAAATACAGTAAACATCGAAAAGGAGCAAATAAAAATGAAAGAAAGAATGTATGATGAAAGAATCGATTTTTGCATCGAAGAAGGAATGGGAAAAGAGATCGTCGGAATGGTCATAAAGGAAGTTCTCAGTATCGGGAAAAGAAGTTTTACAATTTGCGGTGAGATTTCCGATTGTGTCGAACTTCTTGCGGAATTTGAAAAACAAGGCGCAAATGTTCGAGGTTTAATACATCTCGAAAACAGCATTGAAGAAAACGGAGCATACAGGGAATTTACCTATCCGGCAATTCAAATGAAAATATCCAACCGCTTAAAATATAGAAGGACGGCTTAACGCCGCCGTCTTTTTTGAATTTTGAGTTGGATATCTATAAATTATCGAGCCAATCTGCCCACCACTGCATGATTTTAGTTCGTTCCGGCATATATTCAGCGTGATTATATGCCCCGCGCACTGAATTATTTTCGACGTGCGCAAGCTGTCTTTCAATTACGTCTCTATTCCAGCCGTGTTCGTTGGCTATTGTCGAGAACATAGCGCGGAAGCCGTGAGGCGTGATTTGCTCCTTTGTAAATCCCATGACTCTCAATGCTATACGAACTCCGTTATCAGACATACATTTCCCGTCGTTTCTCGGTGAGGGGAAAAGATAACGTCCTTTGCCAGTCAAAGGGGTTAATTCTTCGAGAATTTCCTGAACTTGTCGCGATAACGGTACAATATGCCGACGTTTCATCTTCATTTTTTCTGCGGGAATTTCCCATACATCTCCATTAAACTCACTCCATTCAGCCGAACGAGCTTCACCTGGACGTACGAATGTATATACAGAAAAAAGCAGTGCACAACGCATAATTGTATAAGGATACGCTTTAATGGCTTTCATAAGAATTGCTATATCACTTGGATTTGTCAAAGTTGCGTAATGGTTTCTGTGTAATGGTTTTAGAGCACCATTAAGTGCGTAAGTCGGATCGAATTTTATCAAATCAGACGCGACTGCAAATTTAAATATCTGCCCTGTGATAATTTTTACACGCCTCGCAGTTTCTTCATGGCCGTCATTTTCAACATTTCGACAAACTTGTAAAACGTCTTTTGGCGTAATCTCTCCTATCGGCATTTCACCTATAAAGGGCAATATATGCTTTTTGAGACGAAGCTTAACCATTTTCATGTAACTTTCGGCTTTATCGCTCATGCGAACTTTCAACCATTCATTCATAACTTCTGAAAAAGTTTCAAGCCGCTTATCTGCTCTACGAGAAAGGCTTTCACCTTTTGCTCTTTGTGTTTGAAGCTCATCGCGTTTAATACGTGCGTCTTTGAGTGATAAATCAGGATAGGGGCCGAGCGAAATTTGACGTTCTTTTTTATTTTCCCAATATCGAAAAATCCAATATTTCCGCCCTGAGGGATCAACTCTCAAATTTAGCCCACGATCATCACGAAGCATGTAATATTTTTCCTTAGGTTTTGCACTCTTTACCTGCAACTCAGTCAACATTAGAAAACACCATCCTTTTTCGTTTGACCGTAGAAAAAAATTTCTCGTAATTTCTTTCTACGATTTTTTCTACGGTAGTATATCGGTTTTAGTCGGTTTTTATAATTCTTTATCGGGGTAATAAACAAAAAAGACCGCTTCTTAAGCGGATTTCTATTCTCTATCGGTTCTCACCGAGTTATCTTCTGGAGCCGATTTTCGGATTTGAACCGAAGACCCCATCCTTACCATGGATGTGCTCTGCCGGCTGAGCTAAATCGGCAAAAACTGGTGGTGGAACATGGATTTGAACCATGGTAGACTCTCGTCGACAGATTTACAGTCTGTTGCCATTGACCACTCGGCCATTCCACCGTTTTATCCTATCTCTTTTCACTGGAGCCGGCGAGGGGACTTGAACCTCCGACCTGCTGATTACAAGTCAGCTGCTCTACCAACTGAGCTACACCGGCCTCAACGCTAGAGAATTTTATCACGGTGATTTTTATTCTGTCAAGACAAAATATTTTTTTGTTCTATGATAATCTTTGACGAGCATACGTATAGGGCTGTACGTATATCTTGATTAGCGTCAGTAGGGTTACTAAACGTTGACAATTATTATAAAATACTTGCGAAAAAAATTTTAGGAGTTGTGAATATTTTGACAAAAATTTTCATCGACGGGAGTGCCGGGACTACAGGTCTTCAAATTTATGACAGATTAAAACAGCGCGACGACATTCAAATTTTAGAAATTTCTGAAGAAAATCGAAAAGATAATGACGCCCGAAAAGATTTTTTTAATGAGGCCGATATAGCTTTTCTTTGTCTTCCTGATGCCGCTGCCATCGAAGCTGTAACGCTCGCCCTGAATAAAAAGACAGTCATCATTGACACTTCGACAGCTCACAGAGTTTCAGAAGGCTGGGCTTATGGTATGCCTGAATTAAAAGGTCAGAGAGAAATTATTAAAAATTCAAAGAGAATAGCTAATCCCGGCTGTCATGCAAGCGGCTTTATTGCTCTTGTTGCACCGTTGATTGAAAATAAAATTTTAAGTCCTGAGGAAAAACTTTCGTGTTTTTCTATAACAGGTTACTCTGGCGGCGGCAAAAAAATGATAGCCGAGTACGAAACTCAAGGACGAGATATTCTGCTTGACGCTCCGAGACAATATGCTCTAACGCAAAATCATAAGCATCTGCCTGAAATTCAAAAAATTTGCGAATTAAATCACGCGCCGATATTTTGTCCTATTGTTGCGGATTTTTATTCAGGAATGGAAGTTACTGTGCCGATTCATGATGTTAATATTAAAAAAATTTGTGAAGTCTATGAAAATTATTATCACGGCGGAGTAATTCATTTTAATAATGATGATAATGAAAAATTTTTATCGGCTTCAGCTTTTTCAGGGCGCGATGACATGGAAATTAAAGTCGCAGGCAACGACGAGCGAGTTTTATTAATTGCGCGTTTCGACAACTTAGGCAAAGGAGCTTCGGGCGCGGCCGTTCAGAACATGAATTTAGTCATGGGCGTCGATGAATTTAAGGGCTTAAATCTTTAGTCTTGATTTATTAATTTCAGAAAGGAAAAATTTTAATGAATAATAATTTTAGTGAAATTAGCGGCGGTGTATGTGCTCCAAAGGGTTTTAAGGCTTCGGGCGTTCACTGCGGAATTAGACATAACAGAACTAAAAATGACATTGCTATGATTTTCAGTGAAGTTCCTGCTTCAGCGGCTGCCGTTTACACTCAAAATTTAGTTAAGGGTGCGCCGCTTACAGTAACGAAAAAAAAATTTAGAAAAGTCCGGCGGAGTTGCTCAGGCCGTAATTTGCAACAGCGGCAACGCTAACACCTGCAACGCTGACGGTATCGAAATAGCTGAAAAAATGTGCGGACTTGCTGCTCAAGCATTAAATATTAAACCTGAATATATCGCCGTAGGTTCAACAGGCGTCATCGGTCAGCCTCTTAATATCGAGCCGATTAAAAAAGGTATTCCCGAACTTGTTAAAAGTCTTACTGATAACGAAAGCGGCAGCAATTTAGCCTGCGAAGGTATCATGACGACCGACACGATTAAAAAAGAAATCGCACTCGAATTTGAAATTTCAGGAACTAAATGCAAAATCGGAGCAATCGCTAAAGGCAGCGGCATGATTCACCCGAATATGGCAACAATGCTGATTTTTATAACGACCGACACAGCAATTAAAAGCGAAATTTTACAGTGCGCTTTATCTCAAGTTGTGCCTGACACTTTCAACATGATTAGCGTTGACGGCGACACTTCGACTAATGATATGACCGTAATTTTAGCTAACGGTCTGGCCGGAAATAAAATTATTTCTGAATGCGGCGAAGATTTCAAGAAATTTAAGGCCGCTTTGAATTTTATCTGCGTTAAACTTTGCAGGTTATTAGCTGGCGACGGCGAAGGGGCTACGAAACTTCTTGAGTGTAACGTAACAGGCGCGAAAGATATTAAAACGGCAAAAATCACAGCTAAGAGCGTAATATGCTCAACTCTTTTCAAAGCCGCAATGTTCGGAGCTGACGCAAATTGGGGCAGAGTTTTATGCGCAATAGGCTACAGCGGTGCTGACGTTGACGTTAATAAAATTGATGTTGCCTTTGAAAGCAGCGCAGGAAAAATCGAAGTCTGCAAAAACGGAGCAGGGGTTGATTTTTCAGAAGAAATTGCTAAAAAAGTTTTGACAGAACGCGAGATAAAAATTTTAATTTCACTTAATGACGGCCAAGAAAACGCAACTGCATGGGGCTGTGATTTAACTTATGATTATGTGAAAATCAACGGAGATTACAGAACTTAAAAAGCAAGTAGGAATTAGGAGTTAGGAAGTAGGAAGTAAAAATTTTCTAACTTCCTTGCCTTATAATTCGTTTGGACAGGAGAAATTAAAAATGACAAGCACTGACAATTATGTAACTATTGAAATATTTAACGCAGGTATTCAGGGAATTAAGACTGAAATGAATCAGCGTTTTGACATTATCCAGACTGAAATTAAAGAAATGAATCAGGAGCTTCGCATCACTCAAAACGATGTAGCTCATATTCAGACGTCGATTTATTGGGGCTTCGCTGTCATGGGTATAGTCATTGCTCTTGTCGGTCTTATTGTAGCTATTTTAGCTATTATTCCGCCTGAACGCAGCGAAGATTTATCATCGCGAAATATTCGGGACATAAGAGCTTTAATCCGCGAAGAATTTTCTATGTTAAATTCATTAAATTTGGACAGGAGAAATTAAATTAAAATGAATTTTTCAAACTCACAGCGCGCTGAAGTTTTAGTTCAGGCTCTGCCTTATATTCAAGAATACACTGGAAAGACTGTCGTTATAAAATACGGCGGCAACGCTATGACTAACGAGAGCTTAAAGCAGCAGGTTATGGAAGATATAGTTTTGCTAAGGCTTGTCGGAGTCAAAGTCGTTTTAGTTCACGGCGGCGGCCCTGAAATTAATGACTTGATGCAGCGTCTTGGAAAGAAGCCGGAGTTTTTGAACGGCCTGCGCGTTACTGATAATGAAACTGTCGAGATCGTTCAAATGGTCTTGGCCGGAAAAATTAATAAATCTCTCGTGAATTTGCTCGAAGTCAAAGGCGGCCGCGCTGTAGGACTTTCAGGAATTGACGACAGAATTATCGAAGCTGAATGTAAAAATCGTGATTTAGGTTTTGTCGGCGAAGTTACTAAAATCAACACTGAATTAATTAATGACGTTTTAGAACGCGGATATATTCCAGTGATTTCGACGATAGGCTCAGGAAAAAACGGCGAAGTTTTTAACATCAACGGCGATATTGCTGCGTCTTGCGTCGCTGGAGCTTTATGCGCTGAAAGATTAATAATTCTCACAGACATTGCAGGAATTTTGCGCGACCCTTCAGATATTTCGACTTTAATCCCTGAATTAAGCATAAAAGAAGCCGAGAACTTAAAAGCTCAGGGCATTATTTCAGGCGGCATGATACCTAAAACAGACTGCTGTATCAGGGCAATTAATGAAGGAGTTAAGAAAGTTATCATCATGGACGGCAGGATTCCTCATTCGATTTTAATGGAACTTTTCACGGACGAAGGTGCAGGGACAATGTTCGTAAATTAATTAGACGTTATTATAAAAAATTTCTTACGAAACAAAATTTTATTTTTTGTGATATAATTCGACATAAGAAAATTCCCGTTGCGAGTCGGGAATTTATTTTTTATTACTACAAAATCTTAATTTTGATTCGTGATCGCAAAATTTTACAAAAAACTTTTCAAAAAAAATTACGGTTTGTTTTTAAGAAATTTATCCACAAATTTATGAAACAAAGTTTTATTTTTTTATTCGCTCAACAAAGATTTAATTTCCGCAACATTCGGGAAAAATTCTCGTCTTGATTGTTCTACGAAAAATTTAACAAATTCTTCGGGCATTTCAATACCGTTAGTTCTTACATAAGAGGCAGGGAAAACCGCAGAAAATAATAACGAGGCGGCTTCCATTTTTTTCTCGTATTTACTTATCTCAGAAAAATTATTTGTGCCAAAATATCCAAGCATCATAGCTTCCCAAAATTTTTTCGCTTGAACAGGATCAAAGCCGGTCAGTTGTTTTACGAGCTTTTCTGATTTATTTCTGTAAAGCATGTAAATTTTTCCTAAGTCATAAATCGGATTGCCGTAATGTATGCCCATCATGTTTATTAAAATTAATTCGCCGTTCTCCTGAATAAAAACGTTCCTGGCGTTGAAACTATCATAGAGAATAGTATCAGCCTTAGGATTTGCATCGATGACTTTTACAAGAGTTTCGATTTCATATGCTGTCAGCCATTTTTCCATGCTGTAAGCATAGCCTTTGTAACGGTCTGACTGTTGCGAAATTAAATCAATCATCGGATTAACTGAATGAATTTGCTTCAATAATTTCCCCATCTCGAGTGCGTATTGACCTGATTTTTGCGGGGATTTTTTCAAAAAAGAAAAAACCGTGCTTGCTTTCGTAAGCTCGTATAACATTCCGTATTGTCCTTTATACGTTACTATATCGTAAGCGATTAAGGTCGGTATCTCAAATAAAAATGCGGCCTGTGCAATTTGCCTTTCGCGTTCGATCGTTTCAAGCTGCGTGCCTTCGGGGTAAACTTTCATTAAAATGTCATCGCCGATGTAATAAACTGTAACGCCGCCGCTTATTCCCATCATGTGAACATTTTTTTCGTTTGAAAAGTCGCGGAGCTTTTTAGTAATGTTGAAAATCTCAGTGAAACCAGTTATGTCAAAAATTTCATATGCTTCCGGCGAAACATTTATGATTTTTATTGATTCTTTTTCTTTTTTGTTGAAGCTTAATAAAACTCTAAGGCCTGCGCTCGAAATATATTCAAGTTTTTCGCAGTCAAAATTTACAGAACCGTTGGGATTATTTTTTCGTTCAGATGTCAAAATGTTGCTTAAATCCGTAACGTTTTGCGATGCTACTCTGCCGGACAGAGAAATATAAAGTTTTCCTTCTTTCATTGAAGCACTCAAATTAAAATCAGCCATTTCTTACTCCTTTATTTTAATTATCGCGATAATTATATAATAAGTAAAAAAAGCAATTAGGAATGAGGAATTAGGAATGAAAATTGAAACTTCGAGAACTTGGGCTGAAATTAATCTAGATAACTTAGCTGAAAATTTTAAGATTTTACGAGCAAAATTAAATCCCCAAGCAAAATTTTTAGCAGTCTGCAAAGCCGACGCTTACGGACACGGAATGATTGAGTGTTCGCGGAAATTTCAGGAATTAGGCGCAGATTATTTAGCCGTTGCGAGTGTAATTGAAGGCATAGAGCTTCGTAAAAACGGAATAACGCTTCCGATTTTATGTCTTGGCCAAGCCGACCCGAATTTAGCTCCTTTAATGCTTGAATATAAAATTACTCAGGCTGTCGGAGATTTTGAAAACGGCAAAAAAATTTCTGATTTAATCTCGAATTCAAAATTAAAAATTCATATCAAAATCGACACGGGCATGAGCCGAACGGGTTTCTATTGGCCTGATGATGAGGACGAAAAAATAAAAGTCGCAGGCGAAATTAAAAATCTTTGCGAACTTCCTAACCTCGAAGCAGAAGGAATTTTTACGCATTTTGCCGCCGCTGATGATTATACGAGTGCCGGAGAAAATTTTACGCGCCTTCAATTAGAAAAGTTTTTAGACGCAAAAGAAAAGTTAGCCGCGCTTAATATAAATTTCAAGATAGCTCACGCCGCCGCGAGTGTCGGAGTCTTAAACTATCCGCAAGCTCATTTAGACATGGGACGCTTCGGGCTTGTCTTATACGGCTACGCTGACACTGTAAAAGGGAACGAAGACAGCGATGTAGGTTTGAAGCCCGTCATGAAAGTCAAGAGCAGAATTACAGCCGTACGAAAACTTCCAGCCGGAGCAACGATAAGCTATGGACGAACTTTTGAATTAAAACGCGATTCTTTTATTGCAGTCCTGCCGATCGGATATGCTGACGGTTTGCCGCGAACCTTATCAAATAATTTCAGCGTTAAAATTCATGAAAAACTTTGTCCGATCTTAGGCCGGATTTGCATGGATATGTGTATGGCCGACGTTACGGACTTAATATTAAAAAATGAAAATGTTAAGCCCGGCGATATTGCTACGATTTTTGACGAAGATTTAATTCCATTAGCCGCGAAAAATTCAGGGACGATTATTCATGAAATTCTTTGCAGCCCTTCAAAAAGAGTCCCAAGAGTTTTTATACGTTAAATCCTGTTATAATCTTGAAAAATTTTAGTAGGAGGTACTTTTAATGAAAAGAAAACTTTTAGCATTCGCGTTAATCATTGCCGTAATTTTTTCACTCGGCGCAGCTAAGCAAGACGACGAGAGAAAACGCATGGGAATTTTCATCAGCAACTTCACAGAGCTTGGAATGTATGAATTTGACTTAGAAGAAGACGGCCCTGACGAAATTTTACACTTGGGCGACCCTTACAACATGGACGAGTTAATTCGCTTCGGAGTCGGCCATAATATAATCAACAATAAGAAATTAATTCAAAAATGCAAGCGAAAAGATTGCGAATTCGGATCATCAACGATCGCTAAAGAATCCGTTGCGGCTTCCGTGCGAAAATATTTTGACTTACCCGTAAAACATCAAAAAGTTATGGGCGACGCTCCTGAAATCGATTACGACGGCAAACTCTATCATTTTGATAAACGTAACTGGAACAACGACACGATTTATTACGCCGACGTTCAGGAAGTCAGCAAGGGCAAAAACTTCATCACTATGGAAGGCGAACTCTACGAACTTGACAATCCTAAACACCGCCCGGCAACTTTCGTAGCAAAGGCCAAACCCTACAAATGGAATAATAAAAACACGTGGTCGATATTGTCCTTAAGCGTTGAATGGACAGAATAATTCTGTTAAAATGCAACGAATTTTTTAGGGACAGGAGTTTTATAATTTGAATATAACAGAAGTAAGCGTCTTTATAGTTTATTTAGTTTTCATGCTAGCGATAGGAGTTTGGTTCTTTTTCCGTGAAAAGAATCAGACCGAACGCGGCTATTTCTTAGGCGATCGAAAAATGGGGCCTTGGGTCGCAGCATTATCAGCCGGAGCTTCGGACATGAGCGCGTGGGTCTTGATGGGACTTCCGACTTCTATTTATGCTCTCGGACTCGGGCAAATTTGGATAGCTGTAGGTCTTGCGCTCGGCTATGCTTTAAGCTGGATATATGAAGCTCCAAGACTTCGAGCTTTTTCAATAGCGGCTAAAGATTCAATAACAGTTCCGCAATATCTCACGAATAGATTTTTATCTGAGTCGAAGTTTTTGCAGTTAATTTCGGCTGCAGTTTTCTTAATTGCCTATACGATTTACGCGGCTTCAAGCATTAAAGCCTGCGGGACTCTCTTTAACACCGTAACGGGACTTGATACTACAATCGCAATGTATCTTGCGGCAGTTATCGTAATCAGCTACACATTTTTAGGCGGTTTTTCGGCTGTATCATGGACTGACTTTTTTCAGGGAATGTTAGTTTTGTGTGCGATGTTAATAGTTCCGATAGCTGCTGCGACAATGTTAGAGTCAGGCGCGGCTGCAACGATTGAGACGCCGGGTTATTGGAATCCGCTTGAAAAATGGCAGGATATAGTTTCAGGACTTGGCTGGGGACTTGGATATTTTGGAATGCCTCACATAATAATCCGCTTTATGTCGATAAATTCTCAGAAAGAATTAAGAAAATCCGCTAAAATCGGAATAACATGGACGTTAATAATTTTAACTTTTGCGGCCTTTGTCGGTGTTGTCGGAAGAATGTTTATAGGTTTTGACGAATCAGTGAATAATAATTCTCTTGTATTTGTCATAATGACTCGAAGAATTTTCCCGGCGTTAATTTCAGGTGTGCTTCTTTCAGCAGTCTTAGCGGCGGCAATGAGCACAGCGGATAGTCAATTATTAGCGGCGGCTTCGGCTTTTGCTTCGGACGTTTACAGACCTGTAATCCGTCAAAATAATGCCAAAGACCGTGAAATGTTATGGGCTGGCCGGGTTGTTGTTTTAGTAATTTCGTGAGTTGCTCTTTATATCGCCTCAAGACCTGACTCAGGTTCTATAAAGTCGCTTGTTTCTAACGCTTGCGGAGGTTTCGGGGCGGCTGTCGGTCCTGAAAAAAAGCGGAGCCTGTTCTGGCAAAAAATTACATACGCAGG
>JAFVEW010000006.1 GCA_017475805.1 Synergistaceae bacterium
GCGGCGTTCGGAGCTACGTTTGGTGAAACTAATGCTTTAAGAGCTGCTAAAGATTATTTAGAAATAATGCCTTTATCTTATTCGGGAGTGATTAAACAACTCGAACTTGCGAAATTTTCTCATTCGGAAGCCGTTTACGCTGCCGATAACTGTGAAGCTAATTGGAATGAACAAGCAGCTAAAGCCGCAAAGACCTATTTAGAAATTATGCCTCTGTCTCGTTTAGGGCTAATAAGACAGCTTGAGCTTGCAGGTTTTTCGCGTGAGCAGGCTGTGTATGGGGTTGAAAAGACGGATTATAAAAGTGAATAGTCCAATAAAAGATATAAATTTAAGGCGAGGGAAGTGAGTAAATCATGCCAGAAACGACGCAGCAATTAGCGTATATCCCTATGATATTCCCGGACGCTGATTTTTCACGAAGCGAGATTAACTCGTTGCCGTTAATTCAGAGCATAGATAAAAGCGTCAAGGAATTAAATCAGAATTTCTACGAACAGAAACAAGAGACAGCGAAAATGTTTGCAAGCGTTGATAAAGATATTGCGGACTTAAAAAGAGATGTCGGCATTCTCAAAAACGACGTTACAGAATTGAAGACAGCATTAGTCGAGACACGTGCAGAATTAAAAGGCGATATAAATACACTTTCTGCTCGTGCTGATGGTATAGATAAAAGACTTGACGATATGAACAATTCACAAAATAAATGGTTCATGGTCTTGGGGTTTCTTGTTGCGGCTGTGCCGATAGCCGTTGCTGTAGTTCAGAATTTTATAGGGCATTAAAACGCGGTTCGCAGAAGGAGGTAGAAATATGGTAATGCAGATAGATTTGTCCCCTGAACTTGAAAAACGCGTGAATTTTTGGGCAAATAAGAGCCATGAAACACCAAGTGAGCTGACTCTTCGTTTGCTTGAAGAATACATAGATGATTGTCAGGATACTCACGATTTTTTTTCAAAAGAAGGGTTAGATGATTCATGTCTTTATGGTTCTGCGGAAGTGAAAGAATATCTTGGCCTGGAAAGTTGAGTATACAGCGTCAGCACGTGAACAACTTAAAAAGTTGCCTCATGACGTTGCGTTGAGAATTACAAAATACATGGATAAGCGCGCCGCTTTGTCTCCGCGTCAGTACGGCAAAGCGATGAAAGGTGAATACGCCGGTTGCTGGCGTTATAGGGTCGGAGATTATCGAGTAGTTTGCTCTCTTCATGATGACGTTCTCGTTATTGAAGTTATCAGAGTTGGCCATAGAAAAAACGTCTACGAAAAATAGCTTTATGAGCGACGATAGGCGCATATAGAAAATTTTAGATAGCTGGCGCGGGTCGCAAAGGAGGAAATAGAAATGAAAAAAATATTTTTAACGTTATGCCTCGTGTTATCGCTGTGTTCGTATTCGTACGGAGCAGCCAGTGATGATATTTACGTTCGCAAAGATGTTTTTGAAGTAGAAATGAGAAATGTAAATTTGAAACTTGATAATGTTTTAGCGAAATTAAATCAACAAGGCGAAGAAATAAAAGCCTTAGCGCAATCTGTAGCGGTGTTGTCCGAGCGGGTTGACGGGAATTATAAGAATTTAGATGCGCGAATGAATGACTTACGTAACGGTTTATATCTTGGCCTTGTTTTGTTCGCGGCGGTGTTACTTCTTACGTTTTTCAATAAATGGTGGGAAGTGCTCGATGAGAAAAGACAAGCCGCTGTACCTACATTTACGCTTGACGATGTTAAACGCCTGATTGCTGAAGCTAAATTAGGGACTACGTTTTCAGCGTAAATAAAAGATGAAAGTTAAAGTAGGACATATAAGTCATGATGAAGCTATGATTCCAAACTTTATTGACGAACCTGATTACGCTGATTTTTATCTTGACTCAGTTCTTGCTGACGGCGATGCTGATGAAATTGCATTAGTTCAAAGTTGGTACGATGAAGCAAAGGCGCGAACATTTGGTTTATTAGCACAGGCTTAAAAATAGAGTCTCTTGTAGATGATGATACGAAAACTTTTGTCAGGGAACTTTCTGCGGTAGGTGTGTAGCCTACCGTACAAAAAACCGTATAAGAAAAATCAGAAATATTTTCGTAATTAATTTATGTTATTGATTTGGGGCTGTTTTATTTTAATCCTCCATTCTCCGCCATGTTGTTGTGTTTATAGGCGTTTATTCACTTTCTTATCATAAAAAATTTATATAGTTTTTCTATTTATGTCTCTTAATATAGCTAATAAGGTCAGACAAATCGACAGAGGATGAGTTTATTTCTATCCCCTTAAGTTCTTTTCTGAATGAAGTAGCTCTCAAAAATGGCATGGGCTTTCCCATTATTAAGCGGATAGAGATTCACATCCCTTAATTTGTTGTTATCTCCATTGACGCTGAAGAGGCAGCGTTTTCCAATACTCTAGATAGAGTTCGTGAGTTTAATGAATGTGTGGTTGATAAACAATTTGCTTCAACAAAACGCGACACAGCTTTAAGTAACATGAAAACCGCCATGCGCTATAAAGACCAAGCGGCTATCAATAATCATCTTAGAGATGCCGCGAGCTTGACGGCACACCGCAGGGGTTAAAGCAAAGGGCTATAGTAGAGTCATTCTCACATCAGCCCGACGCTATAGAAAATCTGCCCGATTAAGGCCGCGTATCCTGTGAGTAGTTTCGTAAAGCCCGTTATTTTCAACTTGACAGCACAACTTGAGAATAACTCGTTTAATTTCAAGTTCCCGATAGCTGGCAGAATAAATTTTTTCAGGCGCAAATGAATTGACCTCAAATAGTTTTCGGTTTTATCTTTCATCCTAAGTTTTCAGTCATTCGCAGGCGGTCTCTTGAAAATTCTTTTTATCAGGACGGGCGGACATTAATTTGCCCCGTGCAGCGTGTAAATCATCGCGCTTTTTTCGAGCTTCGTTCAAACTAACATCGGGATAGACGCCGAGTGAAATTTGATGTTCCTTGCCAGCTTCCCCAAATCTAAGCAGCCAGTATTTTCGCCCCGCTGTGTCGACTTTCAAATAAATAAAGTCCTTTATCGTCGCGCAATAAATACGTTCTCTCTTACGGGATAGCATACTTGACTTTTATCTCGTTTAACATTAGTATTCCTTTGCTCTTTATCTTAATGACCGTAGATAACCATTGTTCGGAGATGTGGCCGAGTGGTCGAAGGCGGTTGACTCGAAATCAACTGAGCGGCTTGCCGCTCCTAGAGTTCGAATCTCTACATCTCCGCCATTCTTTTGACTTATCTATTGAGTAGTGCTTTTGTTTGTAACTTTCTAAAGCCTATTGGCGACTAAATTTATAAGATTTTCTCTTAATTTTAGGATTTTTCTTGCGGTAAAATATCGCTGTAATATTTCAGAAATCTCGAAGAAAAATTTTTCACATGGAGGATATTAAATAATGAAACTCAAGACATTCACTCCTGCTGAAGTAACCGGCAAGAAAGTTTTAATGAGAGTTGATTTCAACGTCCCTTTCAAAAATGGCAAGGTAACCGATGATGCTCGTATCCGCGCTCACTGGAGCACACTGAAAAAATTAATCGACGCGAAAGCTAAGGTCGCGCTTGTTTCTCACTTTGGACGCCCGAAAGGAAAAGTCGATCCGGCGTTCTCTATCTCACAAATCGTTCCCGACATCGAAAAGGCTTACGGCTTAAAAGTCATTTTCGTTGATGACTGCGTAGGCGATAAAGTTGCTAAGGCCGTTGACGCTCTTAAGCCCGGCGAGATCGTAGTGCTTGAAAATTCACGTTATCACCCCGAAGAACAGAAAAATGATCCTGATTTTTCAAAGGCTATGGCCGCTCCGTTTGACGTTTTCGTAATGGACGCTTTCAGTGCTTCACACCGCGCTGACTGTTCAACTTGCGGCGTTATTCCGTTCGTCAAAGAATCTTTCGCCGGAGATTTATTAGAGCGTGAGGGAGAAATGCTCGGTGCGGTCAGCGAAAATCCTGCAAAGCCTTACGTTTTAATTTTAGGCGGCGCGAAAGTTTCTGACAAAATTGCAATAGTCGGAAATCTTTTAGACAAGGCCAACACAATTTTAATCGGAGGCGGAATGGCTTACACGTTCTTAAAAGCTCAGGGCAAAGAAATCGGAAAATCACTTTGCGACACTGAAAGACTCGATTTTGCGAGCGACACTCTTAAGAAGGCCGCTGAGAAAGGCGTTAAAATTTTATTGCCCGTCGACAGCGTTGTAGCTTCTGCAATGGACGCAACAGATACTGAAGTCGTTTCAAGCGACGCTATGCCTGCTGATAAAATGGGACTCGATATCGGCCCTGAGACCGTGAAAAATTTTGCGGCTGCTCTCGAAGGTGCTAAGTCAATTCTTTGGAATGGTCCTATGGGAGTCTTTGAAGACCCGAAATTTGAAGAAGGCACGAAAAAACTTGCTGAAGCCGTTGCAAAAATGACTCAGGAACACGGCACTATTTCAGTAATCGGCGGCGGCGACACTGCCAGCGCAGTGCGTCAGTTCAAAGTCGCGGATAAAGTTTCTCACGTTTCAACCGGCGGCGGTGCAAGCCTCGAATATTGCGAAGGCAAAAAACTTCCGGGCATGGAACCGTTCAGAGCTTAAAAAGCAAGTAGGAATTAGGAGTTAGGAAGTAGGAAGTAAAAAAACTTCTTTCTTCCTGACTTTCAAAAAAGTTAAAATTTTTTAAGAAAGGGAAAATAAAATCATGAGCAAAAAAATTTATCTTTATGGCAACAGGAAAATGAACATGACTGCGGCTGAGACAAAAAAATTTTTTGACGAGTTCGCAGGAGTTTATAAGCCCGCTGACGATCTTGAAATCGGAGTATTCTCGCCGTTCACATCTCTTTGGGCTTTAGCTGAAGGCGCAAAGAAAAATAATGTTGTCTTCGGTGCTCAAAACGTTTATTTTGAAGAGAAAGGCGCATTCACCGGCGAAGTTTCTATTCCGATGTTAAAAGAAATCGGCGTAACTCACGTAATCTTAGGACACAGCGAACGCCGTCATATCTTCGGTGAGCCTGACGAAATGATCACGAAAAAAGTTAAAG
Source organism: Synergistaceae bacterium (assembly GCA_017475805.1). The sequence goes on from JAFVEW010000006.1 coordinate 5,065, forward strand.
CCGTTCTTGATGCAGGAATGACTCCTGTGCTTTGCTACGGTGAGACGCTTGAAGAACGCGAAGGCGGAAACACTTTCAAAGTCATGGAGCGTCAATTAAGAAGCGCGATTGACGGTCTTCACGCCGATGAAGTCAAAAAAATCATTTACGCTTACGAACCCGTCTGGGCAATCGGAACAGGAAAATCTGCAACGAGCGCACAGGCTCAGGAAGTCTGCGAATGGAGCAGAAAATTAATCGGCGAACCGAAAGTCGTAATTTTATATGGCGGCAGCGTTAAAGGTTCAAACGCTAAAGAATTATTATCTATGAAAGACATCGACGGCGCATTAGTCGGCGGTGCTTCATTAAAACCAGCATCATTCCTCGAAATCTACACGGCCTACAAAAATTAATTAAGTAGGAGTTAGAAAGTAGGAAGTAGGAACTAAAAAATATTCTTTACTTCCTGCTTATATTAAATAAAGGAGGAGTTTTTTATGAAGAAATTTCTATTAGCAGCTTTTTTGAGCGTCGTTGTTTTAACATCAGCGGCTTTTGCTGTCGAGGTTGAAGACGCGTTGACGCCTGCACCGGAGCAGTCTGTTTATGCGGTCTTGAAACTCGATGACACTCAGGCGTTATTAAAATGGATTTTCTCAAAAGAAAATATTGATACTTTCATGCCGTTAATCTTAGCGTCAGAAGAATCAAACGAGATTTTAGGCGTGATTGAAATGATCAGCGCATTCGCTGAAAATACGTCGTTGAAATCAGCTGCTCTTTTAGTCGGAGTTACCGGCGACAAAGCTCCAGAGCCGTTCTTCAAAATGGCTTTCACTGTAAAGCCCGAAGCCGCGCCGTTTTTCAAAAAAATTGCTGACGGAAGCGCGGAGGCTATTGACATCGCTAAATTAGTGATGGGCAAAGATAATCCGATGGCTGCGTTCGCTGAGAGCATGATTAAAGTTGAAAAGGCCGATGATAATATCCTTAAAATTGACAATGAAGTATTCTTGAAAGCTCAAGATAATATGATTGTCGCAGGACTTTCAGCCGATGACATTAAAACTTCTTTGAACGCTCTCGAAAATTCAGACGAAAGACTTTTCGCTAAAAAAGCCCGCAGATTTGCCCCGAAAGATTTTGCTTGGCTTCATGTTGATCCTGTAGCACTTAAAACGCTCGACGAAGATGACGAACTCGACCTCGAAGAAGCGAAAAAATATCTTGCCAAACCGATTGATATTGAGTACGGCTTCATGAGAGTTCCTGGAAAATTCTTAATGTCAATGGCATTTAATCTAAAAGAAGCTCTAACAAAAGAAGCTCTCGAAACGACAGGATTAAATAGAAATTTCACGCTCACAAAAGGCGGAAATATTAACCTTTTAGGCGCAAAATCACCGTTATTAGCTCTCGGCGGCTTGCTGAACATTGAAGGACTCAAATTAACTGACGAAGGCCGCGATGCTTGGAAAGAATTTGTGAAACAGGCCAAGAATAGATTTGGAATTACAGAAGAAGATTTGAATAAATTTTTCGCTGGAACTTTCTCGCTCGTTGTGAATGACAATGTAACTATCGAGGGAATAAAACTTCCTGCTATTTATATTTCACAAAAAGACACTGACGGAGCCGATGAAAAAATCTTCGAGGCTTTTGAAAAATCGCCGCATTTCCATAAAGTTCAAGACGGCGTTTTGCAGATCGATTCTTCGCTTGTCCCTGCGCCGTGCTTCGTAAATAAAAATGAAGACGGGCTTGGAATTAATGTCGCCGAACTTGCGAATATTTCAGCAACACCGACATTAAAGCCTGCTCTTAAAGAATTAATGAATATCGATGCAACGTCAGCATTATGGCTTGATTTTGCTGAAATTCAGTCATGGATTCTTTCACCTGAAAACGGCGTTTTGACGCTGCTTGAACCTTTAGCGAGATTTTCAGGACAAGGCGAAATTTTTGATGCAGTCAAAGATGTTTTAAGCGCGAAATTCTCTGTTCCGTCAATGTCGATACACTCAGATTCGATTGAGGTAATTCACACTGAATTTGAAATTGACGAAGACGTTAAGGCCGAAGACGGTTTTATGTCAAAGTTAGTGAAAGTCGCGAAAAAATTTCTTTCGTTCGATAAGGTAGAGGACAAACCTGAATCTGAAGAAAGCAAGTAATTAAGCCAATTTAGGCTAAAAATTTTATAAGTTAAGTCATAAACGAACCTCGCGGCTTTTTTAGAGAGGTCGCGAGGTCTTTTTTATGCACTTTTTTAACTGAAAGGGTGAAAACTTCGATAAATACTATGAAAGAGAAAAATATAAAAAATTACTTTAACTTTGATATAGATCACGAAAAAAGCGGGGCTATGCTCTCTGAAAACGCTTTATGGCTTCTTGAGCAGCGTTATTTTGTTCAGAGATTTGACGCTGAAATCGGAGGCGTTAGAAAAGAACAAAATTTTTCTGAGTTTGTCCGCCGTGTCGCCCGCACTGTTGCAAGCGCAGAAGTTAATTATTCTGACGATATAAAATGGATTAGAACTCTTGAAAAAAATATCGCTGATGATATTTTGAACAGAAGATTTTTATTTAATTCTCCGTGTTTATTCAGCGCAGGAGCAGGCTTGACTATAATTCCCGAGTTCAGCGAATTAATTTATAAAGACGTCGAGGCCATGAGCTTTGATGACTATAAAAAATTATTCGACTCGAAAACAAAAAATCAGCAGTTATTTGCCTGCTTCGTTATAACTGTTCCTGACAGCATTGAAGGAATTTTTGAGAGCGTAAAGAACGCGAGCATTATAAGCAAATTCGGCGGCGGCGTCGGCGGAAATTTCGGCCATTTACGCGAGCACAGCTCCGAGATAGCAGGCGGAACAGGCGGCAAGGCTTCAGGGCCTGTATCTTTCATGGAAACGTGGAACACTATGGGCGCGGTAGTCGTTCAAGGCGGCAAACGTCGTGCGGCTTTAATGGGAATGTTATTCGACGATCACCCGGATATTTATGATTTTATTGACTGCAAGACTGAAGACGGAAAATTATCTTATTTTAATATCTCCGTCGCTATTTCAGATAAATTAATGAACTTGGCCGGCACTGACGAAGAATTTGAACTTCATTCGCGTGTTGACGGGAGCACAGTCCGAACAGTCAAAGCTAAAGACTTAATGAATCATATTTGCGAGGCCGCTTGGAAACGCGGAGACCCTGGAGTCTTTTTCATTGACAGAGCTCGTCAGGATAATTTATTGAAGCTCGGTGCAGAATGGGAAATCGAATCAACTAACCCTTGCGGTGAGCAGCCTTTGCCGAATTTCACAAGCTGCAATTTAGGCTCAATTAACGTCGAGATGTTCGTTGACGAAAATAAAAATTTCGACTGGGAAAAATTCTCGGCGCAAGCTTTCAGGTCAATTTATTATCTTGATTTAGTCATTGACGCCTGCATGTATCCTCTTGAGAAAATCGGCGATAGAACGAAAGCTATTCGTCCTGTCGGCTTGGGCATTATGGGACTTGCTGACGCCTCGATAATGCAGGGTATCGCTTACGGCTCTGACGAGTTCAATGCGTTCTGCAAAAAATTAGGCGGCGTTTTCGCTCGTTCCGCTTTAATGTCGACCGTGAAAATCGTAACTGACGCAGGTAAATCTCCGTTCCCTGAGCATGAATTAGTGAAAGATTTATTTGAAGGCTCAAAACTTCCTTCAAACGAAGACGAATATTTTGAAATTCTTGCTCATATGCGGCGCGAAGGTCAAATTCCTACGACGTTAATTAACACTCTCGAACAATTTGATTTTGATGACGGCGTTTTCATTCTTGAAAATTTATTCGCTGGTAAACTTCGTAACAGCCGCAGACTTTCAATAGCTCCTACGGGTTCAATTTCAATGTTACTTGATACGAGTTCAGGAATTGAACCTAATTTTGCTTGGTCATGGAACAGAAGAATAATGAAAACCGACGGCTCAGGCTTTGAAGACCGCGATTTTTGGCATAAATTATTAACTCCTGAACAACGCGCAGAATATAGAGCCTCGGGCGGTCATCTTTCAGACCCTGCTTATGTTACGGCCTACGACATCACGACACAGCAGCACGTGAACGTTACGGGAATTTTCGCTCAGATTATCGACAGCGGCATCAGCAAGACCGTTAATTTGCCTAACTCAGCAACTGTTGAAGACGTCAGGCGAGTTTATCAAGACTGTTACAACATGGGCTGCAAAGGCATAACGATTTACCGCGACGGTTCGCGCTCATTTCAGCCGATTGAAGTCAAAAAAGAGGAAGTCGAACAAAGCAAAGACCCTGAGGAATTAGTCCCTGAAATTAAATATAAGAAAGTCAAAGAACGTCCCGGCCTCGTCGTTTTTGGAAAAACAATAAAAGACACAACGCCTTGGGGAAGCATTTACGTAACGCTGAATTTTGACGGCAAAGAGCCTTTTGAAATTTTTATAAACGTCGGCAAGAGCGGCTCTGAATTAAAAGCAATGACCGAAGCATTATCTCGTGTGATTTCAATCGGCCTTCGTTCGGGCTGCAGCCTTGAAGATTTCATTGACACGTTAAAAGGCTTATCCGGCAAAGAATACTGGATGTTAAACTGCGACGATGACCACGTAGCGCGCTCGATACCTGACGCTATAGCGATTTTGCTTGAAAAATTAATTGACCGTCAGACAACTAACGCAAGACTGCAAGATAAATCTTTAATCTGCCCGGACTGCGGCTCGCCGTTAGAAATGATTTCAGGCTGCGAATATTGTTTCAGCTGCGGCTATTCACCTTGTAAATAGATAAAATAAAAGAGTTAGGAAAGAGTGATAAAAAACTCAATCCTAACTCTTATTTTTTTGCCTAATATTATTCCCTTACATACTCACAAAACTGCAATAACAAGCGTATAAAACGCATTAAAAAGCTCGTTGTATAGTTAATAGTTTTATTGTGTCTTTTTAGAGCCCAAACACTTCAAAATGTAACCCCTCGCCAGCAAGCTAAATAAAATCTTTCAGCAATAAAGGACATAACGAATGAAAAATCTTTTTCACTTCCTACTTCCTAACTCCTAATTCCTACTTGCAAAAAGAAAACTCCCCGTCTCATGCCGCGAGACAGGGAATTTCTTCATTAGGTTGGTTTTGTTTTATAGATAACGCCGTTACTTAACGTAGCGTCGTTCGCTGAATTTAATTACTTGCTTTTTTTGATTAAAGCAAGAACTGCCAATGCTGCGATTCCTGCAAAGCCTGCGTTGCAACCGCCGCCTGAACTGCTGGTTGAAGACGGAGTCTCAGGTTCTGTTGGATCTGTTGAGCCTTTCTCCTCAGTTACTGTAACCAGCGTATATGTGCCAGCTTCAAGTTTTTCTGTTGATGTTACGTAGGTTGACGTGCCTTCTGTGAGTTCTTTGCAGTTTTCGTCAAGAAGTTTTGCGTCGTAACTGCTGCTTGCTTCGGCTACCGTAATGCTTGAAGGAGCGACTTCCTTGACGAAATAAACTTTAACTGCGGCATCCTTAGCGCATTTCACCAAGAGGTAACCTGCCTCTGTGAGTGTGTATTTCTTTACGCCTGCTACATTGCCTTTGTCAAAGCCGGCTTTGTCCACAAGGGCTGTTTGCGTTTCTTCATCGATTGTTCCTGCGGCGGCTTCTGTTGCTGTCTTTGCAAAATCGGTTACATTCGCTGCTTTTGAGGCCGCAAGCAGATTATCCTGTGAAACTGTTTCGAGCGTGCTGGGGTCTACGACTGTGTCTGTATTCGTCTCAGGCGTCTCAGTATTGCCCTCTCCTGCAGCGACTAATGCCAATGACGCGAATTTATCTGTTGATTCAAGAAGCGTTAATGTTGTGCCGCTTAACGAATAGAATGCTGAAGCTTTGCCGTGATGGACAACCGCTAAAACGCTGTCAGTCTTGTCGAAGTAGATATCCAAGCTGGCTTTCACAACACCCTTGACGTCTGCCGAAATGTTTCTATCGGTGGTCGATTTCGTGACATTCTTTATTTTAGTTGTTGTACCGTCATCAGTGGTCTCGGTAGAAGTTTCGACTTTCAGCCACACAAAGTTCAATTCCTTATCCTTACTCTCTAAGCCGTATACGAATCCGTCGTCGCCCATCGCAAAGAGTGCTTCGTAGTCTCCATCTACATCCAAGTCGTTGTATATTGAGAATTTAGGTGATGAAATAATTGCCTTAGTCAATGATGCTGTATAGAGATGCCATCCGTCTGAAACGTAAACAACATTATTGTCTACTACATTGCCATATCTACCAGCAAGCCTATCACTTGACATAGGCTGAACCAACTTAACATAAGTTCCGTCCGACTTAGCTGTAACTTTAGAAAATTCGGCCATATCAGGACTTCCTTCACCATCAGTAGAGCCAATTAAATAAAGTTTTGAGTCATATGCAAACAAAGCGTCAGCTGAAATATTCTTAAGGTCAGCAGAACCTGTAAATTTGCCATCTTTATCAATTTTATTAATTGCTCTACCACCGCCAATCAAAAGAATATCGTCTTTGAACTTAAAGACCTTGCTGACTTGGCCGAGTCCAGTCGTCTTGACGGTCTTATCATACGTTACACTGCCATCTTCACCTGCGGAAAAGAGCAATACCTGATCGAGACTAGTAGCAATAACTTTACCGTCTGAATAGAAGAATCTATCTCCAGACTCAATTTTAGACTTATAGACTGTGTTTCCTTCATATACTACTTTATCAGTGGCCGAAGGATTTACTGTAACCTTCTCGACGTTTCCATCTGCGTCAACGCCTAAAAACGTCGTAGCTGAAGCTATCGATGCAAACGCTGCTACGAATACAAGAGCCATGACAAAGCATAACGCTCTAAAACTTTTTATCTTCAAAATTAAAAACCCCTTTCAAGAAATTTTTTTTCTTGTTTATATATAAAAAAATCCCTCTGTTCATGTTATTGCAGGGGCGGCATCCCCATGACGAACAGAAGGATTGATTTATATCATCCTTTGAAAAGTCTTTTAC
>JAFVEW010000076.1 GCA_017475805.1 Synergistaceae bacterium
ACATTTCTGCAGGCAACGAGATAAAAGAGAAAAATTTTTAATTCCTGAAACAAAAAAATCGCTCCCTGCTCGACTAAGGCGAGGGAGTCTTTAAGTTTCACTACCATTACTTCAAACACTGAATTTATGTATTATAGCACGAAACCCGCTCCTTAAAACGCCGTCCTTTTAATTCCTACTTCCTAACTCCTAACTCCTACTTGCTTTTTCAGGCTGAATGTAAAATAAGTGAACTACCCCCGCTTATAGAAGCGGGAGCTTCCTAATTCATCGAGGCTGCGCTCCACTCGTGCTGGCTGAGGTCGTCTTACGTCCTCTCCAAAGGCGTTACTTCCCGTAGTCCCTACGGTAGTTGCAGCTATTCTTTTACCGAAAACCGACGCAAAGCCCCTAGCTTTAGCTATGGGGATGTAGCGTCGAGATCATGTATAATAATTTTATGAAAACATTTTGTTTTGAGCTTTATCATTCCAGGCATAACAGCGGACTGCATAAACAGATAAATGCAGCAGGGCTTATCTATAATCATTGTATTGCTCTTAATAAACGCTATTATCGTTTATATAAAAAGCATCTTGATAAAAATAAACTTCAAAAACATCTCGTAAAGCTCAAGAAGAATGAAAAATTTTCGTATATTCGTGAAATCGGTTCACAGGCTGTACAGGAAATAACAGACAGAATCGAACACGGCTATAAATTGTTTTGGAAAAACCGCGAAAATAAACTTAAGGCTTCACCGCCAAACTTCAAAAAAATCAGGAATTATAAATCGTTCACGTTGAAGCAAGCCGGTTGGAAGCTGGACGAAGCGCGGGGAATGATAAAACTTGGAAAAAAATGGTATCGTTATTTCAAGGCCCGAAATATTGAAGGAAAAGTTAAAACAGTAACGATAAAACGCGATGCAGTCGGAGATATTTATATCTATTTGGTCTGTGATGTCAGTGCGCAGGAAGTCGTGGAGCGAACAGGTAAAATAGTCGGCTACGATTTCGGACTGAAAAAATTTCTCACAGCTTCAGACGGGAAAGATATAGAAAGTCCACTGTTTTTCGCGCAAAGTTCAAAAATCATAAAAACAAAATCTAAACGTTTATCGCACAAACAAGAAAAATCCCATAATCGAAGACGAGCGCGTCTTGAATTAGCCCGTGCGTACAAAAAAATCTCGAATCAGCGGAAAGATTTTCATTTCAAACTGGCGAGGAAAGTTTGTGAAGAATACGCTGCAATATGCTTTGAGGACTTAAACCTCAAAGGCATGAAAAAGTTGTGGGGGCGCAAAGTTTCAGATTTAGGATTTTATAAATTCATTCAAATTTTGAAATATGAAGCGAGTAATTTCGGAACGAGAATAATTTTCATAGATAGATACTATGCCTCAAGCCAAATTTGCAGTGAATGCGGCTATAAAAATCCCGAAGTTAAAGACCTTCGTATAAGAAATTGGAAATGTCCTGAATGCGGAACAGAGCATGATCGGGACAGGAATGCAGCGATAAATATAATGAGGGTTGGGGCATCGACCCTTAGAGGAGACGACATAAGACCTACTTCGGTGGGCAGTTGTTGTTGATACTAGAATCCCCCGCCTTTAGGCGTGGGGAGTATGTCAATCTTGAATTTTGGGAAGCCCGAATGTTTTTTGCTGAAGAAATTTTTATATTCCGCCTGAAGATTTAACTGGGCATTAGACAACGCAAGACTGTCAACTTCTTTCAGCCACTCAAATTCTGCTTTATATTGGGCAGGTGTCGTCTGAAGCATTTTGCCGGTCTGTTTATAATAGTCAACTTTATCTGCTAACATTCGATTATAGATAAATCTCACGCAACCGAAAGTTTTCGCAAACATAATTTGTTGTTCCTTATTCGGATATAATCGGAATTTATATGCCCTGTTCATAATTTGAAATTCTATCATTTCAGTATAATTAAGGCAAACTACAATTCATCTCACCGCCTATAGAGGCTGGAGACTTCTTGCGGTAAAATATAAAACGTTAAACTACTTTCAAAATTTTATTTATTATATTAAACAGGAGGTCTTCAATTATGAAGAAATTTGCGCTTGCTCTTGCTTTAGTCGCCCTGCTTTGCAGTTCGGCACTTGCTGCTGAGGTCGTCAAGGCTTATACGACAATGGAAGAACCTTTAGCTAAGGCTCTGTTTGACGCCTTTGAAGCCGAAACCGGGATCAAAGTCGAATGGGTCAGACTTTCAGGCGGCGAAGCTATCGCCAGACTTGAAGCAGAAAGAGCTAACCCTCAGGCTTCGATATGGGTCGGCGGCGTAGGCACTCAACACATCGAGGCTAAACTTCGCGGACTTTCAACCCCTTATCGTTCGAGAGTTGCGGGCAGTATTCCAGCGCGTTACAGAGATCCCGACAATTATTGGACAGGGCTCTATGTCGGACCGATAGCTTTCTGCATGAACACAGAGAGAGCTAAGGAGCTTGGCCTTGAAATGCCTAAGAGCTGGGCTGACTTAATCAAACCCGAATACGCAAAGAAAGTCAGAGTCGCTCACCCAAGCACTTCAGGAACGGCCTATAACATGATCACGACCGTTATAAGAATCAACGGCGGCGACGAAGATAAAACCTTTGCTTATTTCAAAGACCTTTCTAAGTCCGTCGAGCAGTTCACACGTTCAGGCTCAGCACCTGGAAAGAGCTGCGCACTCGGTGAAATTCCTATAGCTATCGGCTATCTTCATGACCAGATTAAATTACAGCGTGAAGGCGCGAAGATCGAGATAGTTATTCCCGAAGACGGAACAGGCTTTGAAACCGCTTCAATGTCGATCCTCAAAGACGGGCCTGACCCTCTCAACGCTAAAAAATTATATGATTGGGTCTTAGGTCAAAAAGCCATGGATATAATCGCTCGCTGGTATGTCATTCCGCTTTCAAGTTTAGCAACACCGACTGACACGGGCTTTTCACTTGAGAAAATGAATCTTGTCAATCAGGACGACCAATGGGATGCTGCCAACAAAGAAAGATTGTTGGACCGTTGGAACAAAGAAATTTCAACCGCGCCTGAGAAATAGTTTCAGCCAAGCATTTAAGCATGAGGAGTTAGGAGTAACTACAGTAATCTTTAATGAAAAAAATTCCTGACTCCTTATTTTTTTATTTATTCATGGAGAAGTGTACAAAAAATGAAAGTAAAATCTGTGGCAAATAATTTTCTTTTCTTAATAATTCTTCTTTTCTCGATGATACTCGGAGCTGCAACGGGCTTCCTGAGTCCTGATTTTGCGAGCAGTATCGCATTTCTTGGAACAATTTTCATTCGTTTAATGTTCTGTATCGTCGTTCCTATGGTTTTTTCTTCGATTGCCGGAGCAGTCGCTGGAACTAAAGATTTACGTCGTTCCGGAAAGATAATGTGGACAACTATAATCACGTTTGTTCTGACCGGTGTTGTAGCGTCTGTGATTTATTTTGCTCTTGTCGTTATATTTCCGCCTGTAACGAGTGCTTGGAAAGAAGTTGCCCAAGAGGAAATAGGCTCTCACGCAACGATGACTCAGATGATAGTAAATTTCTTTACTGTTGACGATTTTGCGGGACTTTTATCAAGGCGTGCGATGCTGCCGCTAATCGTTTTCTCAGTTTTGTTTGGCTTTGCTGTAAATCTAACCGGCGAAGACGGCGAACCTGTCAAAAAATTCTTAGCGAGCATGACAGCCGTAATGTTGAAATTCGTGAACATCGTTACGTATTATGCGCCTGTAGCATTTTTTGCGATTTTCGCTGATCTTGTAGCGAGTTACGGCTCACAGATCACGGAAGCCTACGCAAGGGCATTGGGACTTTATTATCCTGTCTGCTTTATCTATATTTTCACAGCGTTCCCTGTAATGGCTTGGATCGGAGCAGGCTCACAGGGGGTCCGTGAAATGTTCAGGCATATTTTGAAGCCCGCGATTGTATCGCTTGGAACGTGCTCATCGATAGCGACAATCCCGACGAACATGGAAGCGGCAGCAGACACAGGAATTTCAAAAGATGTCAGTGATATTGTTCTGCCTTTGGGCGCGACAATGCACATGGACGGCTCGTGTTTTTCATGCGTTTTGAAAATAGCGTTTGTTCTTGGCGTTTTGGGAAAGCCTCTGACGTTTGCCGACTTGCCGCTGATAGTTTTAGTTGCAGTTTTCTCGTCTGTCGGAATGAGCGGAGTTCCCGGCGGCGGTTATATCGGAGAATATATTATCTGCACGATTTTCTTCCCTGATAA
>JAFVEW010000077.1 GCA_017475805.1 Synergistaceae bacterium
AAGAACTTTTACCTTTAGTTTTATTTTCAGGAGTAAATCCGAGTCTTTCAAATAAAAGCCACGAAACTTGCTTAGGTGATTTAAGATTTATACTTGCGCCTGCTTTGTCGGTGATTTCAGCTTCGAGGCTTAAAATTTTTTCTTCTAATTCGTTTTGAATGTTTGCGAATTTTTCATGGTCGAGTCTAACCCCGCGATTTTCCATTTGATTCAAAACAGGAATTAAAGGCAAGTCAATTTTAGTCATTACGTCGTGGAGATTTTCATATGAAAGAATTTCGCCCTCTAAATTCGCTGAAAATTTATTAAGAGTCTCCGGCGTTTTAATTTCTGAAATTATATTTTGAATTTTTTTCTCGCCCGCATCCGGGTGAAGCATGTAATAAGCTGTCTTTAAGTCCCAAATTTTTTTATCGTCTGCAAAATTTTCCGGCGTCGTTTTTAATTCAGATTTATAGTCTTTTGTTATTAAATCGCAAACAGGTGCTGCGGCCTCAAAATTTTTTCCTGTCTCTATTTCCGGAATAAAAATTTCTTGTTCAGCTTTAATTTCAAGGCTCGGCGTAATGCCTAAAATTTTTTGAGCATGAACAACTACTCTGCTTAAAGCTAAACGTTCAGCTAACTTCAAAGCGTTTTCATAATCGGGCTTAAAGTTCAAACACTCGTCTAAAATATTTTCGTCGTCATTGAAAACATCATATCTGAATTTAATTAAATTATCGCGAGTCCAGACAGCTTTTTCTAAATCAGCAGCCAAGAAATTTTTTTTGTTGCGAGCGTCAAGTCTATCGACGTTCTCAAAAATTTTTTCAAGCGTAGGAAACAGAGTCAAAATTTTCATTGCGCCTTTCTCGCCGACGCCTTTAACGCCCGGAATATTATCAACTTTATCGCCTAAAATCGCTAAATAATCAATAAATGACTCCGGCATAAAATTAAACTCGCTGAAAAATTCTTCGACGTCATAGAGTTTTGCTTCTTTGATGCCTTGCTTGATAGTCCTTAAAACTTTTACATCAGGATTTAACAACTGAAAAAAATCTTTGTCCGACGTAAGAACTAAAACTTTATGGCCTTTAGCCTGCGCTATTTTTGAAAACGACGCAATAATATCATCAGCTTCAACGCCTTGACGCGCTAAAATTTTATGGCCGTGAAATCTTAATAAGTCCTGCAATATCGGCAGCTGAATTTTGAAATCGTCATCTAAAGGCATGCGGCCTTCTTTATAATTCGGCAGAAGTTCATGACGAAAAGTTTTTCCCCCAGCGTCAAACGCTACGACCGTACAATCGGGATTATATTCTTTCTGAACTTTATACAACATGTTCATGAAAACATAAATCATATTCGTAGGCGTCCCGTCGGGGGCGTTTAATTTTTTGTCGCGCATGGCATTAAAACCCCTGTGAGCAAGGCCATGCCCGTCAACAATAAGAATATTTTTTAAGTCAGACATTAATTAAGGAATTAAAAAATCGCTCATAGGCTGAGGTCTTCCGAATAAATATCCCTGAGCAAGATTACAGTCAATACTGTTCAGGAAAGCTAACTGTTCTTGAGTCTCTACACCCTTCCCTAAAGCAGGGATTCTGAGTTTCTTTGCCAAGTCTATCATAGTGGCAATTATGATTGAGCCGCGTTCTTTGTTCTCTTCGGATTTAATCATATTAATATCGATTTTAAGGCCGTCGAGAGGAAAATCTTTTAAGACTTTCAGCGACGAGTAACCCGTTCCGAAAGCATCCATCCAAACTTTACAGCCGTGCTCTCGTAATTTTTCAGCCTCGCGCTGCATTGCGTCCATATCCATGCCGATTAAACTTTCAGAAATTTCAAAGAGCAGCATATCCGGCGAAATTCCATTTTCTTTGACGGCATCATCGATAACCTGAACGACATTTGTTAATTCAAAATCGAGACCGGAAAGGTTTATAGACACCGGCACAACTTCTTGGCCTAAATCTTTACGGCGTTTAATTTCTTTTGCTATCTCGTTAATGACGAAGCTGTCAAGTTTATGAATCATGTGATTCTCTTCAAGAACATAAATATATTCAAGCGGTGAGAGTCTTCCGTGCTTTGCATCTTCCCAGCGAGTGAAAGCCTCTGCTGATGCTGCCTTTCCTGTATTTACGTCAACGACTTTTTGAAGATAAACTTTAATTTCTCCGTTCTCTAATGCCTTCGGGAACGCTTCAACGATGTATTTTTGAAGTTTAGCTTTCTCATCGATTTTGCCGTCGTAATATTGAATAACTGTGCCGTATTCATGTTTCGTACTTTCGCAGGCAAATTTAGCGCAGTCGCAGATAACACTAATATCGAGGTCGGCGTCATTAATGACATAGACTCCCGCTTTCATTTCGACAGCAGCTCCGCGCCTTAAATTATTAATTCTCGTACTCATGCGGTTAATTTTTTCCTGCAAGTCTTTCATCGGAGCTATAACTACAAAATGGTCATTATCAAAACGCGATACAAGTCCGCCGGGAAAAACGTCAAGCAAAATTCGGGCGAATGATTTTAACATTCTATCGCCGCCTGCTAAGCCATAAATTTCGTTGTAAGTGTGAAAATTTCTAATATTAAAATAAACACAATGAGGCGACTTTTCTACCTCTAAGAAATCTTTAATTATTTTTGGAGCCTGTTTCCTGAATGCAGCCATGTTAAACAAGCCTGTGAGTTCGTCAACAGTGTTTGCGTGGTCAATTAAGTCGTGAGTTTCTGAGTCATTTCCTAATTTTTCGCTGATGGCCATATCATGAAGATAAACGTAATATAAATCGCCGAGATCATCATCATGGACAAGATGTCCCCAGTCCTCGATAGTTTTAATATTGCCGTTCTTTGTGATTATCCTGTAAATTATATAGTCATAGCCGCCTGTTGTTGTAACCTGCTCCCTGATGCTGTCTTCAATTTTTTCAACGTCTTCGGGATAAACGATTGTCAAAAAACTCCCGCCCGTGAATTTCATGAAGTCCTCGATAGAGTCGCATTCAAAAATTTTAACGATTTCTTTACTTATAAAAACTATATCTTCAGTTTCGTTATTCTTATAAACGAGCAGTGCGCCCGGCATGTTTTCGGAGATTTTATCAAGAGTCATGCAGTTATTTTCGTTAAACAACATAAAAAATCTCTTTCCTTTCGTTATTAAGCGATTTTTTAATTATAAAACTACGCTTTAATTTTCAAATTGTCAGGCAGATAGTGCGAGAGAATTTTTTTCAAAGCGTCGGCTTTTATCGGCTTAGGCAGATAATCATTAAAGCCTTTTGAAATATATTCCTCGCGGAGAGTTGCCCCAGAGTTTGCCGTCAATGCAATATACATAGAAAGCTGTGAAGGACCTTCCATTTCGTGGGCGGCATTGAGAGTTTCAATTCCGTCCATGCCCGGCATCTTGTGATCTAAAAATATAATGTCGTAGTGTTTCGTTTTTATAAGTTCGAGGCAGTCTTCACCGCTCTCAGCTGTCGTAACTTTAGCTTGAGAATCTTTCAACATTCCATTAGCTACGACTAAATTAACCGGCGTATCATCGACAATTAAAATTTCAGCGTTAGGGCATATAAATTTGCCGTCATCTTCTTGAGCTGCGTGTTCGTTAGCGTAATTCAATTCGTATTCCTGGAAAGTTCCTCTAAAGCCTTCTTGAGCTAAAAGCTGCGGAACTACAAGCGTGAAGGTGCTGCCCTTGCCGTATTCGCTTTGAGCTCCGACTTTGCCGTCCATTAATTCAACAAGATAACGAACGAGAGTCAAGCCG
>JAFVEW010000078.1 GCA_017475805.1 Synergistaceae bacterium
AAAATTATACGGGTTACAAAAAAGTGCCTTCTTTTCAAAAATTATTTTTTTCTTTTATCATAATAAAAATTTTATATTTTTATGGAGGAGTTTTTAACATGGCACTTTCAAACTTAGCCGCTTGGGGAAGCAAATCATCATCGTGCGGCGGAAAAAAGTCAGTCTCTTGCGGCGGAGAGAAACCGTCAGCCTGCGGAGGAACTAAAAGAGCATCATGCGGCGGTGAAAAGCCTTCCGCTTGCGGTTCAAAAAAGTAAAAAAACAAAGCCCCGTCGTAACAGCGGGGTTATTATTTATATGTTATGAGATATTTTTCTTTTCAGTGGCACATAACGGACGAGTGCGATCAACGCTGCAAACATTGCTATATTTATTCTGGCGAAAATCTTCACAAGCCTGAAAGTATGAGCCGCGAAAATCTTTATAGAGTTTTTGAAAACTGCTTAGACTTTTGCAAAACTTTTGAGCGAATACCTTATTTCTATATCACCGGCGGAGATCCTATTCTTCATCCGAATTTCTGGGAAATTTTAGAAGCGTTCCATAAAAATGAAATTAATTTTTCAATTCTTGGAAATCCTTTTCACATTGATGATAAAGTCTTAAAAAGATTAAAATCTCTCGGCTGTGAAAAATATCAGCTTTCAATCGACGGAATGAAAAAGACTCATGATTTTTTCAGAAAACCAGGCTCATTCGATATAACACTCTCAAAAATTAAAGATATTAACGACGCAGGTATATGCTCAGTCATAATGTCAACGGTTTCAAGCCTAAATATAAAAGAAATTCCTGATGTAATTGACGAAGTTGTGAAACATGAAGCAGAGATTTTTTCTTTTGCGCGTTACTGTCCGACTGGAAGCGAAAAAACTAACGGAATAACACCTGACGAATATAAAAAATTTTTGCAGGTATGCGACAAAAAATTCAGAGAATATGAAGCTAAAAATTGCAGAACTTATTTTGACCGCAAAGATCATTTATGGACACTTTATAATTATGAAAATAAAAATTTCAAAATTCCTGACGATGCAGAGCCTAAAATTATTTACGACGGCTGTAACTGCGGCAATGCTCATTTAACGATATTACCTTCGGGAGATGTTTACGCCTGCCGTAGGGTCAAGGACAGCAAAGTAGGGAACGCGCTTGAAAATAAACTCAGCGATTTATGGCTTAACGAAATGGAACAATATAGAGATTTTGAAAAATTTGAGAAATGTTCAAAGTGTGAACTGCTTGCTTATTGTCGCGGCTGTCCTGCTGTAGCAAAAGGAACGAACGGAAATTTTTATTCGCCTGACCCTCAATGCTGGAAGGAGATTTAATTTTTTATTATGGATTTAATGGAATTAATTAAAACAAGACGCTCAATCAGAAAATATCAAGATAAACAAATAAGCCGCGAAGACCTTGAAAAAGTTATAACTGCAGGACTTTATGCGCCTAATGCAGGAGGACGTCAAAGCAGCATCATAATCGGCGTAAATGATTCAAAATTAACTGAACAGATAGGCAAACTTAATATCGCAAAATTCGACAGGTCCGCGCTTTTAGGAGGCTATGTCTCAGACGAACAGCCAAGCATAATTGATGACCCTAATATTAAATCAGGCTTTTACGGCGCGCCTAGTGTTTGTGTAGTTTTCGGGCCTAAAAATTTTCTTTACAGCATTCCTGACGCCTTTTGCTGTGCTGAAAATATGGTATTAATGGCTCATTCAATCGGCCTTGCCTCGTGCATAATCGCGAGAGCTGAAGAAACTTTTGATAATTTTGACGGAAAAAATTTTTTAGCTAAATGGGAAATTCCTGAAGATTATATTGCGCGTTGTTTTGTTTTACTTGGCTATCTTGACGGGGCAGAGCCTTCTCAAAAAGAAATCCGCCCCGATAGATTTTTTATCATTTAACAATGCCTGCAAGATTAAAGACAGGAGTCAAAATCGCAAGCACTATAAATCCTACCGAAAGACCAAGCGACAAAACTAAAATAGGCTCAAGCAAAGTAGAAAGCTTCTCCATTCGAGACTGAGCCATTTCGCGGCATTGGTCAGAAACGTTTGATAAAGCCCCGTGTAAATCGCCGCCCATTTCGCCTACGCGAACAACCGCAACTGTCTCTTCAGGCATTCCGATTTTCTCAAGAGCACGGTCGAACTTATGACCGGCCTTGACCATTTCGGCGGCGTCAAGCCATCGTTGTTTATAGACATCCATTGACGAGGCCATTTTCAAAGCCGATACTAAAGGAATACCTGACTTTAAGAGCGTCGATATATGCGACATTACAAGCGCAAGACTTAATTGGTCTCTAATTCCTTTCATGCCCGGAAATGTCAGGGATTTTCCTTTATGTTTCATATACAGATAGCCGACTAAAAGCGCGATTAAGATATATAACCCGTAATTTACCATGAAATCCGACATCCAAATTAAAATTCTTGTGGGCAGCGGCAAAGTTTGGTGCATATCCGCGAATAAATCTGAAATTTTCGGGACGACATACGTAATCATAAACGACACAACACCAATGCCGACTACCATCATGATAATCGGATAAGTCATTGCGCCGCGAATTTTTCTTTGTAAATCGTCCTCTAACTTAAATTCATCGGCGGCTTCCGTCAAGACTGAAATTAAAGTTCCGCTTTGCTCGCCTGATTCAGCAACGCGCCAAAGACTTTCACGAAAAGCTCCCGACTCTGCTAAAGCCGTGTGAAATTTTCGGCCGCCTTCGACTTCGGCTAAGATTTTTTCCATAACGGGCTTCATTATTTTATCTCTCGTCTGCTTTGCCATAATTCTTAAA
>JAFVEW010000079.1 GCA_017475805.1 Synergistaceae bacterium
CAATGGTACGTTATTAGAGCAGTCTTGTATCTTTCAGGGTATACTTGCTTTTTTTGCAATGATTTATTTTGCATATTTCAAAGATAAGAGACCTGCTTTAATCTGTTGCGTCTTCTGGCTGATCTCTGTAGCTGCGTTTTGTGTCTTATATTTTGCTCCTGGAACATTTATACGTATGCATTCAAGTTACATTGCTGCCGTACCTATCACTAAACGTTTGATTAATGCTGCTGCTATAGCTTTTTCACACGGACTTTTTACAATAATAAAATTTTTTGTCAAGCCTTTAGTATATGTTTTTTTGCTTTTCATGCCGTTAATTGCGAAAAAAATCCCTGCTAGTAATGTAAAACTAAAAATTTGGCAAATTATATTTATCACAGCTTTAATTTCTCCTCTAATGCAGTTTTTAGAAGGCTTTGGCTTAGGTATAGGTTTCCCGGACAGAGCCGTATCTTTAACTTTATGGTGTATGGGGATTATTTGGTGCTGCTTGTGGAGTATTTTTTATCGCGGGAAGCTCACGGATTCAGAAAAATTTGTAAAATTTAGCAAAAAGTACCGTTATTTATTTTTAATCTTTGCTTTATTAATCAGTTCAAATTTTGTCGAAAGTATCAGGGCATTAAAAATCGCGCCAGCTTATAAAGCCGAATATAATGCACGTATTCAGAATATTTTAGAGCAAAAATCTAATGATATTGCTGAACCAATAGTAACGAGCTTTGAAAACAGACCAGCATTAATTTACGATGATTTTGGATACGGCTTAGTTTCAGGTTATACAGCGAAATTACATGGTGTAGAAAATTTTTGGCTAATACCCAAGGAATTTGCTGACGATACGCCGTCTATTAATGAAATAAAGAACGGAAACCTCAGCCCGCTCACAAAAATTGCTGAAAAAGATATGAAAATCCTTGAGAACATTGCAAGAAACTGCGATCCTATGCAAAGTTACAATGAAAATAAAGAAATTTCAGGTGGGCTTGAAGTTAGTTATCAAGAAGCTGAACGCTGGAACAGAATTGGTGCTACTCATGGAAATTCGCAGTCTATGCGATCTTTATCACGGTTAATTTACGCGCAGGATAAATCGTTGAATGGGATTTTGCGTGCACTATACTGGCTCGCTAAATCGCAAATTGCGACACTGCGTTTATAAGGGGTGAGTGAAAGTTTGATTTCAATTCTTTGTCCTTGTTACAACGAGGAGGCAGTTTTAGATTTATTTTTTGAGAGAATTTCTGCGGTACTTGCTAAAATTCCAGAACAGTTTGAATTTATTTGCGTCAATGACGGAAGCAGCGATAACACTCTAAAAATTTTGAAAGCTCATGCTAAAGAAGATCGCCGAATCAAAGTTATAGACTTTTCTAGAAATTTTGGGAAAGAAGCTGCCCTGACAGCCGCGCTCGATTATTGCAAAGGGGACGCTGCTATTCCTATTGATGTCGATTTGCAACAGCCGCCGGAGTTAATTTCAGAAATGATTGAAAAGTGGCATGAAGGCTGGGAAGTCGTTGCAGCACGAAGAGACCGCGCAACGGATTCATTTTTGAAAAAATTTACGGCTCTTGCCTTCTACAAATTTCAAAACGCTGCTTCAAGATATGAAATTCCCGCTAATGTTGGAGATTTTCGTCTTCTTGACCGAAAGGTTATCGACACCCTTAAACAAATGAAAGAGTCATTTCGTTTCATGAAAGGGCTTTTTGCTTGGGCAGGTTTCAAAACTTGCATGATCGATTATAAAGTCGCAGAACGAGCTGCCGGAGAATCAAAATTTAATTTTTGGAATCTCATGAGATTTGCAATCGTCGGACTTACATCTTTCAGCACTGCTCCATTAACTTTATGGCTGTACGTTGGGGGGGTATCTCAATCTGTGCATTTTTATACGGACTCTTCATTTTTACCAGAACTATTATATTCGGCATTGAGGTACCAGGATATGCGTCATTGCTATGTTTAACTTTATTTTTCGGAGGTTTCCAACTGCTCGGCATTGGGATTCTTGGCGAATACGTCGGACGGACTTACATCGAGAGCAAACAGCGTCCAATCTATGTTGTACGTGAGATTTACGAACAATAATTAAGATTTCAAAAAGTTTCAGAAATTTTGGCAGCCGCACTCTCGACAGTGCGGCTATTTTTTGCAGCAAAGAAGATGATAAAAAATGATTTCGATTTTGTGTCCATGCTATAATGAGGAAAAAGTTTTAGATTTATTTTTTGAAAAAATTTCTGCGGTGCTCGAGGTAATACCCGAGCAGTTTGAGTTTGTCTGCGTCAATGACGGAAGCAGCGATGAGACTCTAAGCGTGCTGAAAGTTCATGCTAAAAACGATTCGCGAATTAAGATAATAGACTTATCGCGAAATTTTGGCAAGGAAGCTGCTTTAACTGCTGCGCTCGATTATTGTAAAGGGGACGCCGCTATTCCTATTGACGTTGACTTACAAGACCCGCCGGAATTAATTTCAGCAATGATTGAAAAATGGCGCGAAGGTTTTGATGTTATCTTAGCCAAACGCATAGATCGTTCTTCAGATTCATATCTAAAACGAACGACAGCGAAGCTATTTTATCGCTTACATAATTTAATTTCTAATTCTGAAATTCCTGAAAATGTTGGAGATTTTAGACTCATTGACCGCAAAGTTATTGACGCTCTCAAAGGAATGAAAGAGTCCCATAGATTTATGAAAGGTCTTTTTGCGTGGGTAGGCTTCAAAACTTTCACTCTCGATTATAAACGCAATGCTCGAAGTTCAGGGACGTCAAAATTTAACGGCTGGAAACTATGGCAATTGGCTATCGAGGGAATAACATCATTCAGCACGGCTCCATTAACTTTATGGCTCTATTTCGGAGGCTTTATAGCATTCAGTGCGTTTGCCTATGGATTTTGGATTTTAATCAGGACGCTTATATTCGGCGTTGATGTTCCTGGTTATGCTTCGTTAATTTGCTTAATTTTACTTTTCGGCGGGTTGCAGCTTTTCGGGATTGGAATTTTAGGCGAATATTTAGGCAGAACTTACATTGAAAGTAAACAGCGTCCCGTTTATATTATCCGCGAGGTATATGAAAATTTATCATGAATATTTATTTTGGACTTGGCTCAAATCTGGGAGACAGATCGAAAAATATGAATGACGCTGTCGAAAAATTAAAAACTCTCGGCAGCGTTGTTGCTGTGAGCAAAATTTACGAAACTAAACCTTGGGGCGGTGTTGAGCAGCCTGATTTTTTGAACGCATGCGTAAGAGTTGAGCGTGAAAAATTTATTGAACCTCTTGACTTATTAAAAATCGTTAAAAATTTTGAAAATGAACTTGGCCGTGTTAAATCCGTTCGATGGGGAGCAAGAAAAATTGACATCGATATTTTATTGATCGACGACATGATTTATCAATCCGAAGAATTAAATATCCCTCATATAAATTTGCCGGATAGATTATTCGTTCTTGAGCCTCTATCAGAAATCTTGCCGTCAGGTTGGCGACACCCGGAAAATAATTTAAGCGTCGAAGAGATGATTAATTTTTTGCGGAAGTCAAACTCGTGAAATCTTGCGATATCGAGTTATAGCCAAAATATTTTATTATATCAATAATAAAGTGTTTTTACTATAATGTCAGAATAATTTTTTTACCGCCTTATAGTCCTGAATTAATCCAATAGAAAAATTTTGGCATTGGCTAAAGAAAAAGATATGCGATTTGATAAAATTTTCGCAAAATCTCGGTGAAGTAATTATTAGCATTTTTCAAGTGCTTTAACTATATTAATAAAAAATCTCCTTGTGATCGGAGATTTTCTGTAAGGAAAGAAGCTAAAAATCAATTTTTACTTATTTCCGCAACGTTCCTGATGCAGCAATGGCTTCAAGAATTTCATATCTGTCCATTTGAAGATGTTTCTTCATTGCTAATGCCTCTTCAATAGGAATTTCAACGATGCCGCCCTCACGAGTTCCTATGACGCTGCCCGAACGCCCTTCAGCAAAAGCCCTGACGGCATAATAGCCCATTCTAGTAGCCGTCTCTCGGTCGCGTCCTGTTGGTGCGCCTCCGCGCTGAATATGCCCAAGAACAGTAACGCGAGGATCGATGCCTATGGTCTCTTTGATTTTCGTTGCGATTTCAAAAGCACTCCCGACGCCTTCAGCCACGACTATCATGAAGTGAGTTGCTCCTGCAAGACGGGCGTTCTGAATTCTTTCAACGACGTCATGATCAAAATCAAGTTCGTGTTCAGGTATTAAAACAGATGTAGCACCGACTGCAATTCCGACATAGAGTGCCAAGAAGCCCGCGTGTCGCCCCATGACCTCGACTACTGAGCAGCGTTCATGAGACTGCATTGTGTCGCGCAGCTTGTCTATACATTCAATCGCAGTGTTGCAGGCCGAGTCGAATCCGATAGTGTAATTCGAGCAGCCGATGTCATTATCAATCGTTGCAGGAATACCCATAACAGGAACGCCGAGTCTTGAAAGTTCGAGTGCGCCTCTAAAAGTTCCGTCGCCGCCAACAGCCACTATTCCGTCAAGCCCAAGCATTTTGCAAGTTCCTACAGCTTTTTCACGGCCTTTTTCCGTCAAAAATTCATCGCAGCGAGCCGTGTACAAAATTGTTCCGCCGCGTCCTAAAATATGCCTGACCATGTCGGCATTGAGGATGACAAAATCACTGTTAATTAAGCCTGCATAACCGCGCCTGATACCTACACATTCAATCCCGTAAAACATTGCTGTTCGAGCCACTGCGCGGACAACCGCGTTCATTCCAGGCGAGTCTCCACCGCTGGTCAAGACGCCTATACGCTTAATCTTCTTTTCTTCCTGCTCCATGAAATTAAAAACTCCTTTCAGGCCGTATGTGAATAATTTAGTTAAAAAATATTATAACGCGCTTTATGCTACAATGCCCACATAAATAAAAATAATAAGTTAACTTGACGAAATTTTGAACGAGTTATAGAATACTTACTATGCTTTCGCCGGGCTGGTGGAATGGTAGACACACGGGACTTAAAATCCCGAGGGCGTAAAGTCCGTGAGGGTTCAAATCCCTCGTCCGGCACCAGTAGGTATGTTGTTTATAAAATCGCGGGGTGGAGCAGTTTGGAAGCTCGTCGGGCTCATAACCCGAAGGTCAAGGGTTCAAATCCTTTCCCCGCCACCAGTGGCGGTATAGCTCAGTCGGCTAGAGCACGCGGTTCATACCCGCGTTGTCCCCGGTTCGAATCCAGGTGCCGCCACCATTTGTGTTATGCTTTATAGTGTTTGCAAGCCTTTTCTTGTCCACGATTTTCCCTTTTCTACTGTCAACCGTAACTAAAACCGTAGATAATTCTTTCGGTTAAATCTTATCTATGGTCGCATTAGCTAAATCCTTTCGCCGTATATGTTTATGTGAATTGTTATCACCCTCCCCTCATTGTTCCATTGTTCATAACGTTCACGCTGTAGGAGCTATCTTCACCGTTATAGGCGTCAATTGTCGCTGGCGTTGGCGTCTTCTCCGCGCCCGTGATAGCCTCC
>JAFVEW010000007.1 GCA_017475805.1 Synergistaceae bacterium
GTTCTAACTCCCGATAAAGCCGTGACCTACATTTCTAAAAACGTTGCAAAAGCAGTGCCAGTCATAATTACTACGATAACTGTCGTAGGGCCGGAAGTTTCAGATTTTCTAAGAGACAGAATTTCTTTCGCGCAATTAGCCAAGAATCTCGCTGTAGCGGGCGCTGGATTTGGCGGTGCTTGGGCTGGTGCTAAAATTGGAGCTCTAATTGGCTGGGGATTAGGTCCTGCAGGCGGTTTTGTCGGCGGCTTTGTTGGTGCTATAGCAGCAGCTTGGGCTTCAAAATGGCTTTTAGATCTGATAGTAGATGACGATGACAAAGAAATGGTTCGCATAATAACTTTTGAGATGGAAATTTTCATGGGAGATTTTCTCTGGACTTCAGAAGAAGCAGAAGATGCGAACAAAAAACTTCACGATAACCTTAAGGACGGCAATAAACTCAAAATTATGTTCGCAAGCGAAGACAGATACATTGCCGCTCAAAACGTAGTAATTCCGGTGCTTGAGGAAATTGCAGCGAGTCGCAAAAAAATTCAGCTTCCTAAAGAAGAAGATTTAGATTTGTCGACAAATATCGGAAAATTGATAGAAGATGCTGAAGAAACGAATAAAATTCAAAACGAAGAGCCTGCTCCTTTAAAGAGTGAAGAAAATGAAAAAGACGCAACTCAAACTCAGGATTCCGAACAAGAAAATACGCCGAATAAGATGTATTACGGTGATGACGATTCTAAGAAACAAGAAGCAGTCAACTGGATGTTTACATTCCTTCGTCTTTTAATTAAAGAAAAATGTCCCGAAGCCAATGAACGTATTCTCGTTCCGTCGGCGCAGTTTGGAAAAGAAATTCCTGCTTATTTCGACGGGAAAATCAATCTTTGTGAAGAATTGAAGATAAAGGAGTCCAAGTTTTTCACAAAAGCTCTTGTTCCTGCGCTGGACGAACTCGCTAATTCTGAAGAGTTCTCGAAGCTCAAAAAAACTGGCACGCTTGGAGAATTTTCAGAATGTGTTTACAAAATACTGAATGAAAAAATGTCCCGCGAAAATGAAGCGACTGAAGTAATAACGCCCGAAGTTGTTGAAGAAGTCGTCGACGAAAAGTATTCCAAAGATTATTCAGAGGAAAGTTTCTGGGACAAAATAACAAACTGCGTCAAAAAAGCAGGGAGCAAATTAATTTTTCAAGCACTTCAGCTTTTCTACGCAATGCAAAATCCTAGCTGTCCTCTTGCGATGAAAGCGGCAATAATAGCGGCGTTGGGATATTTCATTTCGCCGTTTGATTTCATACCGGATATTGTTCCGGGCTTTGGTTACACTGATGACGTGGCGATAATCGCTGCAGCTATTGCTATGGCTCACTCGTGCATTAACGATGAAGTAATTCAAAAAGCCAAAGATAAAATGTGCGGGCTTTTCGGTGATGATATTCTCAAAAAATTCAATTAATTAAGCAAACTGAATTTTTTAATTTTAACTAGTGCTCCTGTTCGTAATTGAACGGGGGCTTTTTTTAAGAATCAAAATAAATTTTCTTGACATTAAAAAAATTTTAGAGTATTTATTTCAATTCGGAATTCGGAATTCGGAATTCGGAATTGAAAAGACAATTAGAAAATAAAAATAATTCCGCATTACGCATTACGCATTCCGAATTAAATTAGGAAGGATTTTTATTAATGCCAATTACAGATTTACTTGAGCGAAATTCAAAGCTCTATGGAAATGAAGTCGCTCTCGTTGAAATTAATCCGGAAGTTCAAGAGCCTCTGCGTCTGACTTGGAAAGAGTACGATTTAATTCAGCCAACGTCAACAAAGCCGTATCGACGCGAAATTACGTGGTCGGTTTTTGACGAAAAAGCCAATCGAGTTGCGAATCTTTTGCTTTCTCGCGGCGTCAAAAAAGGTCAGAAAGTCGCGATTTTATTAATGAACTGTCTCGAGTGGCTGCCGATTTATTTCGGAATTTTAAAGACCGGAGCAATCGCTGTACCTTTGAATTTTAGATATTCATCAGAAGAAATTGAATATTGCGTGCAGCTCGCTGACGTCGATATTTTATTTTTCGGGCCTGAATTTACAGGACGAGTCGAAAACACAGTTCTCGCACTTGGTGAAAAATGTTTATTATTTTTCGTTGGAACAAACTGTCCGACGTTCGCTGAAAGTTATAACGACGCCGTTAGTAATTGTTCATCTGTAGCTCCGAAAATTTTTGTAGACCAAAGCGATGAAGCAGCGATTTATTTTTCGTCAGGGACAACAGGTTTTCCAAAAGCGATTTTGCATAATCATATAGCTTTGATGCAGTCGGCAAAAATGGAAGCTATCCA
>JAFVEW010000080.1 GCA_017475805.1 Synergistaceae bacterium
TCTCGAAGTTACAACAACAGTTCACGGAGCAGAGACGGCTAAGAGCGTCATCAATGCAAGCGAGATTTTATTTAATCCTAAAATTGATTTTGCAGGTGTCAGCGAAGAAACTTGCGAAATGTTAAAGCAGGAAGTCCCTTATAAAAAGTTAGAAGGCTTTGAATTTCCTGCGAGTGCCGTCAGCGTTCTTGCAAGTTCCGGCGCATGTGAAAGCAACGGCGAGGCTAAGCGCGCGATCCGTCAAGGCGGCGTTTCAATCAACGGCGAAAAAATTTCTGATGAGAAAGCTGAACTAAACCGCGAGGCTTTAATCAACGGAAAATATTTATTTGTCCGCGTCGGCAAAAAGAAATTCAACATGGCCGAATTTAATTAAAAATAAAAAATTATAAAAATGCACACTTGCGGCTGGTATATTTCAAGCTCGGTCAGCGACGTTTTAGCTCAGGTCATTAACGACATGGCAAACGCCTTGCGCAGTCACTCACGCGATATAGATTTGAAAGTCATTAGCGCGAACGACAAGAGTATCTCATTCTTTGAACGAGTTAAAAATATTTTCACGAAAAAAGAAATTTGGCATTTATTCGGAAAAGCTCCGTGGTGGTGGCGGATTGTTCGTCTTCATTCAAGGACAGTTCACACACGCTTGGAAGGCACGAACTGGGCGGGCTATCCGTCAAGATTT
This sequence comes from Synergistaceae bacterium, assembly GCA_017475805.1. Next base: position 689 of record JAFVEW010000080.1, read on the forward strand.
TTCACAGAAGGAGCAATAAACGGCGAGGCTGTAATTTTCCCTGTGTTCGATCCTTTGAGTTCACAGAGCGATGACGTTGAAAAAGCAGTTTTCGTTCGTTCAGATAAAAGGAAACTTCCCGACGGTGATTATAAAGTTATGAACATTGCCGAGAAAATTTTGCGCCCTGAGGCTTTGAGCGGTCTTTATATTGCCGACGAAGCAACGCCGCGAGAAGCAATGCGGGCAGGAATTTTAACGATGCGAGGACTTTCAATAGCGTCGCCGAAGTCAGGCTGGCTCGATGAGATTTTAGGGCCTGACGGGTATTTTTTAATCGAAAATGACGAAGATTTACCTCGAATAATTCGTCTTGGCTTAGCGGATCGAGGCCGACATATGGCAATAGCAGCGCGGCATTTTCTGAAATCCCGACGGTCTCACGAACGCTGCACGGATTCGTTAATCACGCTTTATCGAAAGGTCATAGCGAAATGAAGGCAGCAGTCAGCGCGATAAAATTTTTTGAGAAATTTTCAAACACAGGTCTGCGCGGCAGAATTACAGAAAAAATTTTTGAGATTTTGCTGCGTGGTATTAAGCCTCGTGGTAAATTAATTCTTGAAAATTTAGAGCGCGTTTATCCGCACAGCTCCGAACTTTGGCGAAAAGATATTCGCTCGGAAGTTTACAAAAATCTTGCTTGGACATTAGCTGAAACTTTAGCATTGCAAAAAAATCAAGCTCAGGCTTTGGACTGGGTAAAAGTAAAAAACGAGAAAATTATAAATGATTTAATGCGCCAGAATCACGGGGCTTTATTACTCAGCGGCCATTTTGGAAATTGGGAACTCGGCGCAAGCTGGCTGACACAAAATGCAATAAAGCACGGTCATAAAATGTATGTTATTTATCAAGCTATTCACGATAAAGACATAGATGAATACTTAATTAAAATGCGAGAAGATTACGGTCTTGTAATGCTTGATAAAAATATTTCAGTTATGAAAATTTCGCATTTATTAAAGGACGGCGCGCACATAATTTTATTAAATGATGTTTCAGGTGAATCAAGGCTTCGAGTGCCTTTCATGGGCGTTGACGCTACAAACATGCCCGGTCCTGCTTTAATGGCAATGTTATCAGGATGTGCTGTCGTTCCTCTTTGTATTTTCAGGGACGCGCCTTTTGAACATGAGCTTGAAATCTTTGAGCCGCTTGAATTTCCTGATATAAAAAATCATGAAGAACGTTTGAATTTAATAACTTTGGAAATGAACAAAGCTGTAGAAAAATTTATCAGAATGAGGCCATCGCAATGGTTTTGGCTGCATAACAGGTGGAAAAATTAAAATGTTATTAAGCAAAGAATTTACTTTTGATGCCGCTCATAATCTTGTAAATTATCACGGAAAATGCGAGAAACTTCACGGGCATACTTACAAATTAAAAATAGTTTTGGAAGGCCAGCCCGATTCAGAAGGAATGATTTTGGATTTTTGCGAGCTTTCTTCAATCGTAAAAGAGAATATAATATCGCGTCTTGATCATTCTTATATTAACGATTTAATCCCGCAGCCCAGTGCTGAAAATATTGCAATTTGGATATGGGATGAGATTGAAGATAAAGTTCAGCGCGAAAATTGTAATTTGTATGAAGTTCACGTCTGGGAAACGGCCACGAGCTGCGTTGTTTTAAGGAAAGGTGATTTTTCATGAAAAAATTTATATGTGCGTTAATAATTTGTATGATATTTCTTGTTCCTGCAGCTGCTTTTGCTAATAATTTGAAAAATATCGGCGCGACAGTTTTGGGTGAAATTTTAAGCACTGTAATAACCGATGCTTTAAGAAAAAACGGCATGGGCGACTTAATTCCGGGCGAAGAATCTTCAGACTCAGAAATACCAACATCGAGAGATAAACTTCCAAAAGTTTCAAAAACTTCAGGGAAAGTTACAGAGCTTTCAGATGAGCAATTTCAAAGTTTCAGCGAAATATGTCTTGCGGGTTCAATCGAAGAATTTAAGAAAAAAATCGAGTATGAAAATATCTCGCCTGAAGCAAAATATACAAAAGAAGATGAGAGCGTTGTAACTCTCTTAGAACTTGCAAAAACATCGCCTAATCCGGAATTAGCGGAATTTTTAAACGAAATAAA
>JAFVEW010000081.1 GCA_017475805.1 Synergistaceae bacterium
ATTACAATAAAAAAACAGCCCCAGAATTTTTCAAGGACTGCTTTCTTATTTCTAATTGCTTTCTTACATTTCTCCGCGTTCGATTGCCACTATGCCTGTACGGGCAAGCTCGATAATTCCGAATTCCTTTAATAAACTTTCAAAAGCTGAAGTTTTTTGGTCATCGCCTGTTACAGAAAGAGTTAAGCTGTCGGGCGTTATGTCTATTACAGAGCCTCTGAAAATATTTGCAATTTGTATAATCTCGTTGCGTTCGGCTTTATCAGCGGCGTGAACACGGACTAACATTAATTCGCGTCTGATTGATTTTTCAGGGTCTAAAATCTCGACGTAATGAATCGGAACGAGTTTTCTAAGCTGAGCGCATAAAAGTTTAATTCTGTCGTCGTCGGAGAAAATTTCTATCGTGAAGCGCGTTACATTTTGGTCGACAGTCCAGCCTGCCGCGATTGTCTCGATGTTATAGCCTTTTCTCGAAAATAAATGAGCAAGCTGTGAAAGCACTCCGGCCTCGTTGTCCATAGCCGTAACGATTGTATAGCGTTTCAAATTTTGATTATTTTCTTTTGCCTGCATTTTATATTAAGTAGGAATTAGGAATTAGGAGTTAGGAGTTAAAAAACTTCCTGCTTTCTCTTTCCTAAGTTATTAAAAACTTCCTACTTTCTACTTTCTCCTTCCTATTTGCATTTTTTAGTCAAGCATGAAATTCGCGATGTAACTATTTCCGCCGACCATAGGTCTTACCATTTCGTCAATGTCTATGCGGCAGTCTATAACCCAGCCTTTGCCGTCGGAGCGTGAAGCTACAGCCTCTTTCAAAACTTCGCGTAGAGTATCAACGTCCGTAACTTTTCTGCCGTGAATGCCGTAAGCCTCAGCTAATTTTGCAAAGTCAGGGCCTCTGTCAAGCGTCGTCTGCGAATATCTCTCGTGATAAATTAAATGCTGCCACTGTCTGACCATTCCTAAAGTCGAATTATTAAATAATAAAGTTATTATCGGGAGTTTGTAATATTCTTCTGTGCAAAGCTCGTTGCAGTTCATTCTGAAACTTCCGTCGCCCGTAACGTGTAAAACTGTTTTATCGGGATTTCCTGCTTGTGCTCCGATTGCCGCGCCTAAGCCGAAGCCCATTGTTCCGAAGCCGCCTGAAGTTATTAATTGTCCCGGATAATCAAATTTGAAATGTTGTATAGCCCACATTTGATGTTGTCCGACGTCTGTTGTTACGATTGTATCTTGAGGTAGAATTTCAGCCGCTGATGACAAAATTTCTTTAGGTGTCAAAGCTCCCGGGACGTCGTCGTATTCTGTTTCGCGTTTGAATGAAAAGACATAATCTTTCCAGGCGTTGTGTTTCAAGTCGCGTTTTAATTTAGCCAAGAGTAAATTCAAGATTTTTTTAGCGTCGCCGGTTATGCTTAAATCCGACATTATATTTTTATTAATTTCTGAAGCGTCAATATCGATATGAACGATTTTAGCATTTTTCGCAAAGCCTGCAGGATTTAACGTAACTCTATCGGAAAATCTACAGCCTACAGCAATTAATAAATCGCAAGCGTCGCAAGCCATATTTGAAGCCTGTGAACCGTGCATTCCTATCATTCCTGTTTTTAATTCACTGCCGCCAGGAAAAGCTCCGCCGCCCATCACCGTGATAGCTACAGGAGCGTCAATTCTTGATGCAAGAGTTCTAAATTCCTGCGATGCCTTAGCTCTGACAACTCCGCCGCCGCAAATTAATAAAGGTTTCTCGGATTTATCAATCATTTCTGCGAGTTCGTCAATAGCTTCTAAATTTATATCAGGATAGCCGACGCTAGGATGATGAGTATTTTTGAGGCGTTCAATTCGAGTTCCTGATGTCATGAAATACTCTTCGGGAGTTACGGGATAATATTCGCATTCGCTTGCCGTTACGTTTTTCTGAATATCAATTAAAACAGGTCCTGGACGTCCTGAACGTGCAATAGCAAAGGCCTCGCGGACAGTATCGGCTAAATTTTCGACATTGCTGACGATGTAGCTTGATTTTGTTATCGGCAAAGTTACGCCCGTGATGTCGACTTCTTGGAAAGCGTCGCGGCCTATTAAATCGCTGTTAACGTTGCAAGTTATAAAAACTACCGGCGACGAATCCATATAAGCTGTAGCTACTCCTGTTGTCAAATTCGTTGAGCCCGGCCCTGACGTTGCGAGACAAACTCCGGCTTTTCCTGTCGAACGCGCATAACCGTCAGCGGCGTGTGAAGCTCCTTGTTCGTGAGCCGTTAAAATATGTTTAATTTCTTTATGGTCATAAAGTTTATCGTAGACGTTGAGAATAGCTCCGCCGGGATAGCCGAAAATCGTATCGACGCCCTGCTCGATGAGACACTGAATTAAAATTTCAGAACCGTTTAATTTTCTGCTCATGTTGTTAATATTGCTCAATGAAAAAAATTCCCCTTAAAAAAATTTGCATAGAATTTTAGCACATACAAAAATTTTTGCCGCAGTCAGCTCCCGGACAAAGACCTTTTGAACTCAGCCATTCAGCTCCCGTATGATGATTAAGTCCTATAAATGAGGCCGTTTGTAAATGCAGGCATTTTATATTGACGTTTTCAAAGCCGTAACGGATACCGCCGACGCCGCCGCGAATTAAAGTTCTAAAAATTTTCCCGTGAAATTTCCGCATAAATTTAGCTTGATATTTATTCATGAGTTTTAATCTTATTAATTGATGCAAAAGATTATATTCGCGCCATTTTTTTTCGAGTTTATTTTTAATCAAAAAGTTTTCGAGTTCTTTAACGCCGCCTTCTGCTTCGATTTTGCCTGCAATTTTTATTAAATAAGGACACGTCAGCCAAAGACTTGTAGGAAAAGGGCGGAATTTTTTAGCTAAAGGCCTGCATAAAATAACCTGAGCGTGATTGAAGCGGCATTTTTTGACATCGATAATTAATGATAAATCAAATCGCCGATTTTTAACATTAAAAACGGGAGATGCCTTTTTACATCCCCCGTAATCAAGAAAAAAAGGAGTATTCATGATGAGTGTTTTAAGGTTTTAATCTTTATCTCTGTTGTTATTATTTCTGCGTCTTGTGCTTCGGCCTGAGCGCGCAGAATTGCGGGAATTTAAGTCAGTGATTTTTGCCTCGCTTGTCTTCAGGAAGGAAGCCATTTTCTTTTCAAACGAGTCAGCTTCTTCCGGGTTAGCTTCCCTATAAGCCTCTCTGATTTCGTGAAAATCACGAACACCGCGAAATTCATTATTATAATTATTGTTGTTATTTTCTTTTGCTTCGTTGTTTAGCTCCCTTGAGTTGTTTGAAAATCTCGGTTTGAAATTTTCTCTTCTTGTTTGCATTGCAGGGCGTGGAGTTCGCTGCTGTGGCGCAGGAGGCTCCATAGTCTGTTTTAGGGATAAATCAATGCGTCCGCGCTCATCGATTTTGATGACTTTGGCTTTGATTTTATCCTGAATTTTCAAAATTTCGTTGATGTCTTTCACGAAATTATACGAAAGCTCGGAAATATGGATCATTCCTTTGCGTCCGTTTGATGAAATTCTGACGAAAGCACCGTAAGGCATGATTTGTTCGACGACGCAGTCGACCATGTCTCCGGTGTTTAAGTTCAATCCGGCTGAAAGTTCTGTGTTATTAGCCGTATTCATAAAAAAATTTTACTCCCTTAAAATTAAAAAATTTAGTATAAATATTTTACCGCAAAAATCGAAAAATCAATTAGTAATTATTACTTTCTAATTCCTAACTCCTAATTCCTACTTGCTTTTTCAACTCCATCGCCATTCGGGTTTTGCGTTCATGCCGAGCCTTCTGATTAAATAAACGTTTCGTGCTTTTCGTTGACGGCTGCTTGAGCTATACCAGACAAACAAAGTTCCGTGCTGCTTATTTAGGACGAGCCTATCGACAGCTCCTTCGACTATAGGGCCATAGCACGCTAAAATCATTTCATTATCTGCAACTTTAGGCTTTTTCTTTTGAAGTTTCAAGATATTTTGACGTTCCTGCGGCAAATTTTGAATTTGTTTCAGCGGCGAATAAATCTGCGGCCTAACTTCCAATTTAATTTTATGAGTTTTAATATCTTGCTTGATATAGCGTTTAATTTTTTGATTTTTTGAGCTTACGGGCTCAGTGAATAATTTATATCTTTTTGCCGGACATTCAATTTTCTTTTCTTCAAAGTCATAAATTTTTGACGCTGTGATTTTAATTTTCAGATCCGCGTGTTCAGTTTTGACGCTCTTTTGATTTTTTATGATTTCAGGCGGCTCAACATTAAAATCTTCAATTTTGTAAATATTTATGTCTTTATGAACATGACGCGCAAAGAAATTGCGGAGCTTCCCCAAAGGCATTATCTCAGCTCCTGCCTGTTGCTAAAAAGTTCAAAGCCTTCTCAAGCCTCGTAAAAGGCTCTAAGACGTCCATAGAAGTCGCTGAAAAGGCCAAGACCGCAGCAGCAGCCTGGACTTCTTCGGGGCGGATATTCTGTGAAAATTCTGCTCTAAAAGGTGCGCCGTTAGCTTCGACTTGGATCATAAAAACTCCGGGATCAGCTGTAGTTTCGATATGTCCTGCGGCGTCTAAAGGAACGTGCGGAGATTCTTCAAGCAATACCGAGAGAATTTTGCTTTTAGCTTTGAGCGGGTCTAATAAATCTTTATCTTTGCAAATCCATAATTGCGGCTGAATTTCGACGGCATCGAGCAGACTTTCAAGAATTAATTTTTCCTTAGCATATTTTCCGAAAGACTCGCCGTATAAAATTCGCGCTAAATGGTCGGGTCTTAAAGGTTCAGTGCGAGCAAAATCCAGCGGAAAACCTTTAGCGTCAGTAATTAAAGCTGCGCCGCGAATCATTGTTTCAGAGCCTTCAATTATCATGTAGCCGAGTGAATTAACTTGTGAAGCCATTGAAATTTTCTCCTTAAAATTAAATTTTCTTAATATAATTTTCGCAATTATAGCGCGAGATTTTTAGTAATTTATGGAGAATTTACAAAGAAAATTATTTTAGGCTTAAATTTTCAGACGGAAAGACTTGCGATATTTTTATTGTTTTTGCAAAAA
>JAFVEW010000082.1 GCA_017475805.1 Synergistaceae bacterium
CAGGTTCGGAAAAATTTTCTGCCTTGTCAAAGTCAGCAACGGGTACAACAGCAGACGGCGTTTTTTCGGCAACTGCTGTTCCATGATGTTCCTGCGAATCCTGCGCTTCGTGTGTAACTGGGACTTCTGAGGACACTATATCTTCCTGCGTGTTCGGCTCAATGGCTTCGGGCTTAGGGGATTTTTTCAGCCTGTGATTTTCGGAAGCATAAATCGTTGCCCATTGTCCGTTCTCTAAGATACGGGAAACGAGCGGCTCAATCTTGTCAGCGTTCCAGCGGTTTTTCAGACCGTCCGCGTTAAAAGCGTTAGTCGTTAAAACAGTTTGAAGTCCGTTGCGGTATCTGTAATCTATGATTTGAAACAGATAGTCCATACGGGCATCAGTAGTTTTTTCTTTGCCCCAGTCGTCAAGAACAAGGCAAGGCACGTTTTTATATTTGACCATCAAGCCGTAAGGGTCATTGTTGTTCTGATAGGCAAAACAAATCTCGTCAAGGAGTTCGGGCAGACTCTTGAATATCGCCTGATGTCCGTTTTTCATTGCTTCCAAGGCTATGGCTGAGGCTAAATGACTTTTTCCTGTCCCGGGCTTTCCGGCTAAAATAAGATTGGATTTATTTTTAGCCGCAAGTATTGCCTGGGCTTTGGCAACGATGACTTCACCGTCAGCATTTTGACAGTCAAAAGCGTCGAACGTCTGATTGACCTGACGTACAGCCAAGCCACTGTGCCTGACTCTGTCCTCAAACTCATAGTCCTCTTTCGTTTTTCCGACATGACCGTGCTTGCACTTGATACAGCCGTTGCAGTAGACTTCGAGGAATTTTCCGCCGTCTTCTTTTGAGGCTGTCATTTTTACAGTCGGGCGGTTTTTCCTGTTCTGCCTGTATTTTATCGGCAGTTTGCAGTTATGCGGATCGTCGCACGTGGCACACGCATAATCGATTTTGAATGCGTCTTCCAAGAGATATGCTCTTGGAAAATCACCGTAATTTTCGTGAACGTTTCCATAATAATCACGGCGGAGTTCTTCGTCTTCGGCTTCGGGGAATTTTAAGCGGAGATAATCTTCCAGCGTCAGTTGCTCAGAACGTTCGTCATGTTCAGCCCGAATTTTCCCGAAAAGTTCAAGCATGGCTGTCGGCAAAGATTCGGTCTGTGTTTTACCCTGAGCGTAATCCGCGATAACTTTTTCAGCTTCTTTGACGGGCATTATCAGCTCGGGTTTAATTTCCGGCTCTGAGTTTTTCGGAGCAACAGAGCTTTTCCGGCTTTTAGGGGCTTTATTTTTTGCCTTGCCGTCTTTTTCCTGTGAAGCCGTCTGAGCCTTTTTAGCGTTGAGTCGACTTTCTAAGACTTTCGCTATGTAACAAAACGTAACGCTGTTCAGGTTTCTTCCTTTTCTGGTAAAACGTTCGACAGATTCGTCGATAAGTCTTACAATTAGTTCCTTAATTTTAGGAAGTTCTGTTTTCTGAGAGAGTTTTCTCAGAATCGCGATTTCAGAATCGCATAACTTTTTACGTCCTGTGTGCTGGAACAGATAACTGACTGTTTCGTCGAAAACATCTGGGATGTTGTTTTTGAAAGCATTAACGGTTGTTTGGGAATCGTTAGTGCTTTTTTCTTTTGCCCCAAGAATATCTTCTGATTCTGAGGTATTAGCCCCTGATTCGGACTCAGGGTTAAATTTTTCGGCGAAAGTTTTTTCATTGCGAGAAGAAATATTTTCAGTCGCGTTATTATTATTTTCTTTTAAAGAATCTTCTGAAATACCATCTTTTATTTGTGCGTCATTTTTGCCATGAGGGGGCGGCACGATTGCCACGAGGGGGCGGCAGTTTTGACTCTGTTTAATCTGCTCCACATTAACGTTTCTCAAAACGGCGTAACGTTCAGCATCAATATCATGAACGATAAAGTGGCTTGCGAGATTCATTTTAGGATCATACGGCGATTTTCTGAGAATGCGCGTAACAAGCCCCTTATCTATGAGGGTATTGAGATTTCTTTGCACTGTACGACGGTGGCAGTCCATTTTTTCAGCGAGTTTTTTAATGGAAACGGTGGCTTCGCACGTTTTCATGTCAGCGACAGCTTTCAAAACGGCGTAAAGCCTGAATGCTGAACCTTTTTTAAGTTCCGTGTCGAATGTAATTACGTTAAAACTTTTCCTAAAAACTTCAATGTTCATTTTGAAACTCCTTTCAATTTTTTTTTAATTTCTGTTAAGAGATGTTTTTTAACCGACGAACATAAAAATTTTTGCCTCTCATTCCTTTTCTGTCCTGCCTGTTAAATACCCCGAACCATAAAACTTCACTTTTTTTCTCCTCCAGCCTTTTGTTTACCGTACTTTGTGCTATAATTGTCCGTACAAAATATTGTCCTTTGTCCCCTACGGGGCGGAGGTTCTGCAATCCGTTCATCCAAAATCCTTCGGGGGGTTGGCTCTGAAATGCAGATTAAGATGGAATGTGCACTCTTACTGGACTGTGGAAAGTTTGAAGGGTGCTTTTTATTTTTTTAAGGGACTTTTGATTTCAGCTCCATTTCTTTTATTTTTTCTTTTACCTCCTCAGAGGGATGTAAAAATTCCATTTCAGACACGCCTAAAGCCTGTGTTAGCTTCATAAAATTTGAGATTTTAGGTTCTTTTCTTCCATTCTCCCACCATGTGATGACATTAGGCGTAACTCCTACAGATTTTGATAATTTATTCTTAGAGAGATTCAAAGAACGCCTGTAAAATTCCATGACTTTACAGTAATTTTTCCAGTCAAATATTCCTGTTAAATTATTTTCAATTTTCACGTTCTTCACCTCTTTAATAATTAAATTTGAAGATATTATATCATATTTTCTACTTTGGTATGGATTTAATTATTCACACAATTATATTCATTTTTTTATAGGCAAAATCTTTTATAGGCTTCTCGTTCGGCGACGAATTTCCTCGCGCTGAATTTTTGCCGTACTGTTTTCATCTGAATATGAGATTTTCAGCATTTCGCCTTTTGACGGCATACGTTCAAGTTTTTCAAGTTTGTGAACGAATAAACTTCTTTGCCCTGATAACTGAACACAGAATCCACGACTTTCATCAATATGGACGATTCGCCCCGTATAACTCTGATTATCTTTGCGAGGCTTCACGTAAATTTGAGGATTCTCGACTAAATTCAATCTTGATATTTCTTCAACCGTTATAGGACTCTGAGTTTGTCTTTGAGCATGTTTTCGCTGTTCGACTTCTTCCGCTAAATCAGGATTGGCAAGTTTCAAGCCATATTTCACAGCCGCCTTAACGCAAAGCTCTTTATATTCGTCATTTCCAGTTATGACGGTTGCGCCCCACTTCTGATTAGCAAGCTGTAAAGCCGCCGCTACGGATTCTTCCGTGAGCTTCTTTTTATTCAGAATTATTCTTCTGCCCATGTCCGAAAAATCCGCCGTAAAACTTC
>JAFVEW010000083.1 GCA_017475805.1 Synergistaceae bacterium
GTCCTTTTGCTCGGACTTACGCATTCTCTGCTGCTCAGCTAATAAATTATATATAACACTTTAATAGTCAAGACATTTTTTCAGCCATTCTTGTAAACTATTTCCGTCTCGCAATAATTTCCCGTCTGTCGAAGTGAAAGCGTGTTTTGTATAACCTTCGGCGGCCAATTTGTTAGTTCCTGCGTGAAAAATTCTGCACGTGAACTCTACGCTGACTTTTGATAATTTCGTTACGCTTGTCTCGATTTCGATTTCTTCGTCATAAAATAAAGAAGATTTATAGCGGCAATGAGCCTCAACTACGGGCAACAAAATTCCTTCGGCTTCCCAAAGCGAAAAACTTTTTCCGTTCGCTCTGCATAAGTCCGAGCGTCCCATTTCAAACCAGTCCATGTAACGGCCGTAATAGGCCACGCCCATTTTGTCTGTCTCACCGTAACGAACTCGTGTTTTAGTAATTTGTTTCATAATAAATATTAAAAATTCTCCTGAAAAAAATTTTTTTTAACTTAAAACTTCAAATAACGTATCTTTTAGTGCCAATGCTGCCTTTGAATGATAGCGTCCAGGTGCAAGAGATACGCCTAAGTCAATTATAATGCCGTCTTCGCCTAAAGATAAAAATTCAGCGTGATTATAATAATTTTTGGCGCAGTAAAGGCCAAGCCTCGCAGCTCCCATTGAGGCCGCAAAAGCCGGAGAATTTATCGACCTCGATACAAAGGAAGGATTTTCGATAATATACAAAATTATCGACAGCCTAATCCCGAATAATATTCCGGATATTATAATCTTTGATACTCTAATGTCTTTCAGAAGTATTGATGAGAGCGACCAAAAGGCGACAACCCTATTAATGGCGAGACTGCAAACATTAGCGAAACGTTTCAACAGTGCGATTATTTTAACACATCACCTGAGAAAAACAAGCGCGAACGATGAGAAGCAGCACGTAGACCAAGACGCGATAATAGGTTCGTCAGCATTAGTCAGACAATGCGGAAACGCGTTTATATTGCGGAAATGCGGCTTTGATATTCTGCAGCTATGTTGCGTTAAAGCCTGGTGGGAATTGCCAAAGGCCACGACATACAAACTCGTGAAAAGCTACGACGGTATCGTTTTTGAAGAGGCATTCATCGAAAACAACATGACGGAGAAACGTTTAAGGCTTCAAAAATTTTTGAACGAAACACCGCCGGAACAATGGCCGACAGAGCGCGAACTTGGGCAAAAATTCAACATTCCAAAGTCAACCGTCCACTACGTTTGTGAAAAATTAACGCAAGATTTGCCCAAAAATAACGTGTAAGGTCTGCAGAAAATACGTAGTTCCTAACTCCTAACTCCTAATTCCTAACTGTTAAAAGTCTTGCGGCCAAGAAGACGAGCCAGCCTCTTCAACAGATTGATGTTTATAGCTGTCCCGACGAGTGTAATACTCTGCGCGTGCTTCAACTATATCGTAACGACTATGCTTTAAGGGTTCGTTAAATAATTCGCAATAAATTCACAGAGGGTTTCAACGCCCTCTTTTTTTTCGCTTGAAGTTATTATAGGAATGTCGCAGGAAAATAACCCGTCTTTAACATAGCTTTGTTTAGTAGCGAGCCATTTACTTTTAGGAATTTTATCTGCTTTTGTGAACACGACCATAATATTTTTGTCGTAAGCTCTGAGCCATTCTTGTAATTCTTTATCGTTTTTTAAGAGGCCGTGTCGAAAGTCGACAAGATGCAGAATTAATTTCAAATTTTCGCGTTTCGAGACGTAAGCCGAGATTAATTTTTGCCATTCGTTACGTTCGTCTTTGCTTCGAGCGGCGTAACCGTAGCCTGGCAAATCTACGAGGCGGAATTTTTTTTCAGTGTCTTTAATCGCGACATTATAAAAATTTATGCTCCTCGTTTTGCCTGGTGTTTGGCCTGTCTTAGCTATTTTTGTGTTTAATAGCGCATTAATCAAAGAAGACTTCCCAGCGTTTGAACGGCCTGCGACGGCGATTTCAGGCAAATTAAAATCTTCGGGCAAAAGTTGACCCGGTTTGAAACACGAAGCCTCAAGCCGGGCATTTATAAAAATAATTTTCTTACTCATTTACTTAAGCAATTTCTTTAGCGGAATATTTTTATCATTAACGAATTCAGGCGTTATTAATAATTTCTTGCCGTCCTTGTCTTTATCGGGCATTGAAGGCAACTCGTACTCAATATCGATCATTAAATTTTCCATGATTGAACGCAAGCCGCGCGCGCCTGTTTTCTTGGCGACTGCAAGCTCTGCAATTCTATCAAGAGCTTCCGGCGTGAAATCAAGCTGAACTCCCTCAAGCGAGAGAATTTTTTTATACTGTTTCACTAAGGCGTTTTTAGGCTCTTGCAAAATTTTAATGAAAGCGTCTTTGTCAAGTTCTTCAAGCGCAACTAAAACAGGAATTCTTCCGACAAGTTCGGGAATAAATCCGTAAGTTACTAAATCTTCGGGCTGAACTTTGCTTAGAATTTCGTAATTCCCTGATTTTTTATTTAATTCGCTCCCGAAGCCTAAAGATTTTTTAAGCTCTCGGCGCGCAACAATAGGTTCGAGGCCGTCAAAAGCTCCGCCGCAGATAAATAAAATATTTTCAGTGTTAATCTGCACGACTTCCTGCTGAGGGTGTTTGCGTCCTCCTTTAGGCGGAATGTTTGAGATCGTTCCTTCGATGATTTTTAATAAAGCCTGCTGTACGCCTTCGCCTGAAACGTCGCGGGTTATCGAAGTCGATTCGGATTTTCGCGAAATTTTGTCAATCTCATCGATATAAATAATTCCGCGTTCTGCAGCTTTAATATCACCGTCAGCGGCCTGTAACAATCTGACTAAAACGTTTTCAACGTCGTCGCCGACATAGCCAGCTTCGGTTAAGGTCGTAGCGTCAGCAATGGCGAACGGAACATTTAATTTTTTTGCTAAAGATTGAGCAATTAAAGTCTTTCCTGAGCCTGTCGGGCCGAGTAATAAAACATTGCTTTTTTGAAGCTCGACGTCTAAATTTTTCAGGTCTAAATTATTTTTAATTCTCTGATAATGATTATAGACAGCAACAGAGACGACTTTTTTAGCAACGTCTTGGCCTATTACATATTGGTCAAGATAGCCGCTTAACTCTTTAGGCTTAGTAACGTCGTTGAAATTAGAGAACTTGCTCGTTTTTTTTGCCGGTGCGGCAACTTGAATTTGAGGCTCAGCCTGCATCTGTTCAGGAGCTTGAGCTTGAAAATTAGCGGCGTTATTCTCATCAAGACCTGCTAAATTTTGCCCAATCATCATGATATTACATAAAGCTATGCACTGGTCGCAAATTCTGACATTGCCGCCCGGACCGTCGAACATATCTTGAACTTGTGCGCGTGTCTTGCCGCAGAACGAGCAGCGTTCGTCTTCGTGATTATTTTTATTTTTAGGTGGCATTGTTTACCTTGCCTCTATGATTTTGTCGATTAAGCCGTATTTCAGAGCTTCGTCGGCGGTCATGTAATTATCTCTGTCGGTGTCGCGTGCAATCGTTTCAAAATCTTGGCCTGTGTGAGACGCTAAGATTTTATTCATGCGTTCTTTAGTTTTTATTATGTTTTTCGCCTGAATTTCAATATCGCTGGCCTGACCGCGTGCGCCGCCTAAAGGTTGATGTATCATAATCTCGGCATTAGGCAAAGCAAATCTTTTATCTTTAGCTCCGCCCGCAAGCAAAATAGCTCCCATCGAAGCCGCAAGCCCGACGCAAATTGTAGAAACTTGAGGCTTTATATATTGCATGGTGTCATAAATCGCAAGTCCTGCTGTAACGCTTCCGCCGGGACTATTAATATAAAGATTAATATCTTTGTCGGGGTCTTCGCTTTCAAGAAAAAGCATTTGAGCGACGATAGAGTTAGCAACGTCATCGACGATTTCAGAGCCTAAAAAAATTATTCTATCCTTTAATAGACGGCTGTAAATATCGTAGCTTCTTTCGCCGCGCCCTGTCTGTTCGATTACATATGGAACGTAATAAGACATTTATTTATTCTCCGTCGTGATGTTCGTGTTCGTGTTCGTGAGCGTTTTCTGAAAGTTCTTTGACTTCTTTGATTTTCATGTGTTCAAGCAAAACTTTCACGATTTTGTTCCAACGAAGCTGACCGCGCAGGTTGTCAAGTCTGTCTTCGTTCTCGTAGAACATTTTAGCAATCATGCCTTTTGTAACATTGAATTGCGCTGCACGGCGTTCAAATTCTGCTTCTAAGTCAGCCTGCTCAAGATGAATATCGAATTTCTTTGCTAATTCGTCCATCACAAGGACGTTTCTGACTGCTGCTTCGGCGCGTTCGTGCAAAAGATTTTCGTAGCCTTTTTTGCCTTCTTCAGTATCGAGAGCGTAGGCTTGCGTCAAAGTTATTCCGTTGTCTTTTGCCCAGTCTTCGTCGTTATGCCTAAGCGCATGAATTTGACGATGGATAAGGCTTTCAGGGACGTCTAATTTTGAACTTTTTGCGGCCATATCGACTGCTCTTTCTTCTAAGTCGACTTGATTAGTCGCGGTTACTTCCTTAAGCAAATCATCTTTAAGTCTTGCTCTGAAAGTTTCATAGTCTTTAATGTCTGTGTTTTCGCCGAAGACGTCTTTATAAAACTGCTCGTTGACTTCAGGCAAAACGTATTCAGAAATATTCTCGATTTTCATTTTGTAGCTTACTCGTTTTCCTGCAAGCTCTCTATCCTGATGCTTTTCTTCGACGCTGAACTCGGTGTAAACTTCTTCGCCTTTGTTCTTACCGATTAAAGCCTCGCGGACTTCTTTGCGTATCGTAGTGTCTGAAAGATTGATTTTCTCTTTCGTTGCTTCTTTTCGCGGCTGTTCTGCAGCTTCTGAGCCGTCGTCGTTCAAAACCTTAATCGTTAAGTCTAAGTCAACTAAATCGCCGTCTTGAATTGCTCTGTCAGCTTCTTTGACTTCGGACATGCTGATTTTTATTCTTTTTTCGAGCTGATTAACGGCATCGTCATCAACTTCAGTAACGACTTTTTCGATTTCAAGATTATCAATATCAGGAAGTTCGATTTCCGGACGGACTTCAAAAACAAGTTCGCATGTAACAGGCTGACCTTCCTTAATCTGCTCTTTCAAGTCAAGCGTCGGAGTGTCCATGATGTCTAAATCGTAGTCTTCAACTATTTGACGAATTTGATCAGGGATAATTTTTTCGAGAGCTTCATTATAGATAGCTTCTTTGCCGAAACGCATTTCAAGAATGTTGCGCGGAGTTTTTCCTTTACGGAAGCCGGGAACATTAACCTGCTGAGACAACTCATTGAGAGTTTTGTTAAGCGCTTTGGTGAACTCGGCGGCTTCGATATCGAGTTTAATTTTGACTATATTTTTTTCTTGCCCCAGCAATTCTGTTTTCATTTTGAATTTAAGGCTCCTTCTATAAGAAAATTAATTTCGCGATAAAAGGACGCGAATATTTTGCGATTTTATCATAAAAACTCAAAAATAAAAAAATGTAAGATTAAGAGATTAGTTGCGCGGATATTCTTTCAGATATTCGAGCAAATTCTCGGCAGCCTCAGCAAGCCTTTTGTTCGATGGGTTAGGATAATTAATATTTCTTCTTACGACTTCGGGAAGATAATAGCCCGTGTAATCGTGTGAGCCTGTCTTGAATTTCCGTGATAAATCATTCCTTTCGCATGAAAATATCGGCTATGAAAAAATTTTTATTAAAAATAAAAAGTCCTCCGCCATTAAGACAGAGGACTATTTTTTAATTAGAAATTAGAAGTTAGAAATATTCTTTCACTTCCTACTTCCTAACTCCTAATTCCTACTTGCTTTCTATAGGTAAACTCCACGAAGCGCAACGATGTCAGAAACTCTCTTAATCGCCTGAATATAAGCTGCGCGTCTCATTGTTACTTTATGATCGTTTGCATAAGCCCAAACTTTATTGAAGTTCTCGGTCATTAAGTCAACAAGGCGTTTGTTGTATTCAGCCTCCGTCCAAGTGAAGCCCTGTAAGTTCTGAGCCCACTCGAAATAAGAACCGATAACGCCGCCTGCGTTCGCTAAGAAGTCAGGAACAACGATTGCGCCTGCGTCTTTCAAAATTTCTTCGCCTTCTACAGTCGTGGGGCTGTTTGCGCCTTCGATGATGTAACGAGCTTTGACTTTCGGAGCCGTTTTCTCGTTGATAACGCCCTGTAAAGCGCAAGGGAATAAGAAATCAGCATCTAAGAATAAAATATCATCGAGACCCAATTTCTCGCAGCCTTCTTTTTCAAAGCCCGTGAGCTTGCGTCCGCGCTGACTCGGGTTAGTGTTCATGTATTCAAAAGCTTTTTCGATGTTGATGCCCTTAGGATTGTAATAAGTTCCTGTCGTGTCGCTGATTGCAACAATAGTAGCTCCGGCTTCCTTTAATAAGAGAGCGGTGTAGCTTCCGACGTTACCAAAACCCTGAACGGCGATTTTCATGTTAGAAGGATTGAGACCTTTCGCTTTCATGAGTTCAAGTCCGCACGTTGAAGTTCCGCGACCTGTTGCTTCAGTTCTTCCTCTTGCTCCCCAGTAGTCAATCGGCTTACCTGTGAGCATTGCAGGCTCAAAATGTCCGAGCATTTTGCAGATAGTGTCCATAATCCAGACCATTTCCTGACCGCCTGTGTACATGTCAGGTGCGGGAATGTCGCTCCAGCGTCCGATAATAGGTGCAATTCTTGCTCCATAAGTTCTGGACATTCTTTCTTTCTCGCGTCTTGTTAAGGCTGTAGGATCGCAGCAAATTCCGCCTTTGCCGCCGCCGTAAGGAATACCGGCGAGTGAGCATTTCCACGTCATTAACATTGCGAGACCTTCACACTCTGCTCCTGTAACGTCCTGAGCGTAACGGATACCGCCTTTTGAAGGCCCTAAGGCTGTTGAATGTTGAACTCTGTAACCTTTGAAGACTCTAACTCTTCCGTCTTCCATTTCGACCGGGACTGAAACATCGAGCCTGCGCTCAGGGTAGCTTAACATTGAAACTAAACTCTCGCTAAGTCCCATCTCATCAGCCGCGCCGTAAAAATCCTGCAACGCCGTGTCAAGTAATAAATCGTCCGATCTTCTTCTGCCGTTGATTATTTTGTCGGCCATTTCATTCACACCTTTGCTTAAGTAAATTAAGATAGTGAAAAAAAATTTAATTTTCTCTGTCTAACTTACAAAATATTTAGTAAATTTTTAATTTTTTTAACGGGCGCGATTTTACACGCGAGTTTTTATTTTGTCAAATTACACTTATAATTAAAAAAATAAAATCTTAAGGAGAAAAAATTTTCATGTCCGAAGAATTTGAAATTAAAGTTAATCAAGAAGCCCTCAAAAGGCTTAAAGACGATATCGAATGCAAAACAGGATTTAGATTTATAAAAATTGAAAATGGAATTGCCATAAGTGAATTAGAACTCGAAGACGAACATGTAAATCCTTACGGAATTCCATACGGCGGAGTTTTATTCACTATGGCCGACGATACGGCGGGAATAGCTTTCTTAAGTGCCGGAGGTAACGGCGTAACAGTCAACGGACATGTTGATTATTTGCGCGGCTCAAGGGACGCAACTAAATTAATCTGCACCGCAAAAGTTCGTAAAGCCGGACGAAGAATTTTTTATATTGATGCCGACATCGTGAACGAAAAAGAACTTGACCTTTGCCGTTTCAAATTTGTGTTTATCAATATCGATAGCTGATTGCACATTAGAAAGAAAAGGATTTGAAAAAATGGAAGACATCTCACTTCCTGCTCCATTTCATGAACCCGTGATGTTAAACGAAGTTCTTGAACTCGTAAAAAATCATTCACACTCTAAAATTCTTGACGGAACTCTTGGACTTGGAGGTTATTCCGAAGCGTTCTTAAAAAATTTCCCTGACTCATTCGTTCTTGGCCTCGATAGAGACGAAAAAGCAATTAAATTTTCTCAGGAAAGACTCAAGAATTTTGGCGAAAGATTCGCGACATATCATGCAAATTTCAGCGATACAGCTTTAATTCCTGACGCCTATTCGTTTGACGTTTATGTTTTTGACTTAGGTGTCTCAAATATGCAGCTGACCGACCCTGAGCGAGGCTTTTCGTTTCAAAATGACGGTCCTTTAGACATGCGAATGAACCCTAACGATAAAAATTTATTAACGGCTCAAGAAGTTTTGCAGGAATACGATGAAAAATTTTTAGCTAAAATCTTTTGGGATTACGGAGAAGAAAAATTTTCGCGTCAGATTGCAAAAGCTATAAAAAATTCTCACAAGCCTCTAAAAACTACGGGCGACTTAGTGAATTTAATCCGCGAAACTTTACCGCAGCCTGTTCAGAGAAAAATGGGAACTCACCCGGCGCGGAGAGTTTTTCAGGCGTTAAGAATTTTCGTAAATAATGAAGCCCAAGAGCTTGAAAATTTATTGAACACACTCGGAAAACTTAATAATAATTCCTTAATAATTTTTGTATCTTATCATTCATTAGAAGATAGGCTCGTGAAAAAAACTTTTAGAGAATGGCAAACAAACGAAATCGGAAAAATTTTGACACGACACCCTCTGACACCGTCTGAAGATGAAATTGAAAAAAATTACAAAGCCCGCAGCGCAAAGTTAAGGGCATTTTCCATTATTAAGGGGTAGGCAATTTCTGCAAAATGTGATATTATTCGCGAACAAAAATAATTTTTGAGTAATTTTTACGACCCCATAAAAAATCAAGGAAAACGGAGGCGAAAGAAGGTGCGTAAAAATAATTCCGAAAAAATAAAGTTTACATTTAAGATAGTAGCTGCCTTGAGCCTTGTAGTAATTTTAACGATGGGACTCGGCTTTTTGAGATTCCATGCGGCGCGTCTCGCGTATTACCTTGATACGGTCAATAAATCTATTCAAAAATATACAGATGAAGAAATAGTTTTGCGACAAGAGCTTTCAGGGCTTCTTGCACCGATTAGAATTTATAGCTACTGCAAAGAAAATTTAGGAATGCAGAAAGTTCTAAAAGCTGAAACTTTGCCCGTGAAAAGACGCGCAGATGTTTTAACGGCTCGTGTAAACTCAAAAAAAGATAAAAATTCTAAGCATGAACTTTCATGGCGCAGCGGTCTTGCGTTGCTTTTTGAGAGAAATTAAGGGAGCAGGAATATAAATTTTGAAAACAAAAAAAAAACTAAACGGCAAGGAAATCCTTGGGTTTTATTCGTTCTATTTTTCACAGTCATTAGCGTAACTTTAGTAGCACGTCATTGTTATCCTGAACCTCGAATAGTTCAGCAATCCGTTCATCAATATTGGCGAAAAGTTAATCTTCAATCGACGCGCGGAATTATTCAAGACGCAAAGGGCAACGCTCTTGTAATTTCAGACGCAATCCCTTCGTTTGCTGTAGACCCTTCATTGTTAGAAACAGACGATTTAAGCGAAATTTCCGGCATAATTTCAGGAGATTTAGTCTCAAAGATACGTGAGGCAATGGGAACAAAATCGCGTTTTTTGTGGCTTGAACATAAAGTTTCTGATAAAAATTTAGCCGATAAATATAAATATCTCGTTAAAAATTCGCGAGCTTTCATAGAAATTGACGAACCTTATCGAAAATACACAAACAATAATTTAATGGCTCATGTTTTAGGCTTCTGCGACACTGATAACAAAGGCCAAGCCGGTATCGAACAAGTTTGGGACAGCATTTTATATAATCCTCCGGGACAAAAAATCGTAGTTCGTCGTGCTGGCTCTCAGCCTGCGTCTTTGTTGCAACAAGATATTGAAGCTCGTGTAACACCCGTGATAACTTTGACTTTAGACAGCAGAATTCAGTATGTTGTCGAAAAACATTTATTCCAAGCCGCTAAAAATGACGGAGCAAAATGGGCAGTCTGTGTCTGCATGGATCCTAACACCGGCGAAATTTTCGCTATGGCAAGTTATCCAAGCTATGACCCTCAAAATAGAAAAAGTTTGACGCTTGATTCGCTTTCAAATTCTGTCGTAAGTCGCGGCTATGAGCCCGGCTCGACTTTCAAGCCTATATATTTAGCTGTGGCTTTAGAGCGCGGCTGGGCAAGACCTGACGAAAATTTTTTCTGTCCTGCGAAATTAAAGGTTGCTGACGGATTTATCCGCGAAAGTAATTCAAACGTAGCGTACGGAAACCTCAGCACAGCAGAGTTATTAACAAAATCTTCTAACGTAGGCATGGCTCAAATCGGAATAAGAGCAGAAAAAACTAAGACTTATGAAAGCCTTTTAGCTTTAGGCTTCGGCCAAGAAAGCGATATAGAGCTTCCCGGTGTCGCAAAAGGAATTTTGCCGTATCCTGAAAACTGGCGCGGAATTACTCCGGCGAATATAGCTATAGGTCAGGGTCTTGCTGTAACGCCTTTGCAGTTAATAACGGCCATGGGCGCAATCGTCAACGGCGGAAAATTAATGAGCCCTTATATAGTTAAAGAAGCTATGAACTCTCACGGCGAAATTATTTACAGAGGCAAGCCTAAAGTTATGCGTGAGGTTTATACGCCTGAAACTACAGCATGGATCAGACGTGCAATGCGCCGCGTAGTTCTTGAAGGTACGGGCAAACGAGCTAACACAGATATAACAGAGCTTGCAGGCAAAACAGGCACAGCACAAGTCCCCGAAGGCGGCAAATATTCAAAAAATCGTTATGTAGCTTCGTTTATAGGATTTTGGCCTTATGATGCACCGAAGTACTTAATGCTTGTCGTTATCGGCGAACCTTCAACGGGAAGAATTTACGGAGGCGAATTAGCTGCTCCGACTTTTAAGTCAATAGTTGAAGAAATGGCAGAGCTTGAATATTATAGTTAAAAATTATTAAGGAGAGTGAAAAGTAAAACATGAAAGAGGCTATACTGACGCCCAAAACTTACACGTATCCTTTAAGCTCAGAGGATTATGAAGAATTAGCGGCTGAATGTTACTCAGATGATAACGAGGAATGGGAACCTGTTTTTGATAATAATAAACCGACGAAATCTACATTGATGGCGTTTTATGAAAGCGATAATAACATTGGTGAAACTATTACGCTTGACGAAATGCAGGAATGGATTAATTCGCTCTGATGAGGATTATTAAAGAAACTTCTACTTTTAAGCGTGACAGGAAGCATGTAGAGAAAAGCAATGTGAGTTCCATAATAAAGCAACGTTTTATGCCTGTCTTAAACGTTCTCGCGAATGACGGCTTACTAGATTACTCTTACAGAGATCATGCACTCACGGGAAATTGGAAGGGATTTCGTGAATGTCATTTGGCGTTCGACCTTGTGCTTGTATATAGATATGATGATGTTAATAATGTTCTGTGGCTTGAACGACTTGGTTCACACAGCGAAGTTTTTGGATTATAAAAGGGAAGATGAGAAAAATGAGTGTAACTTTTCAAGACGTTTTGAATTTCATAAATAAAGTTAATAAGGAAAATAAAAATATTAAAACTCTCGTTAAAAATCAAAATGACTTTTCTATAAATATTTCTGATGTAATTTCTGACAGCCGCGAGGTCAAACCCGGGACTTTATTTGCCTGCATTAAAGGCGAAAATTCTGACGGTCATAAATTTGCGAAAATGGCTGAAGAGAAAGGCGCGGTTGCTTTTCTTTGTGAACGTGAAATTGATTCAAATCTGCCGCAGATTATAGTCGAGCGAGTTCGTGATTTTCTTGGCCTCGTTGCTGCGTTCGTTTACGACAATCCAAGCGAAAAATTATTAATGGTCGGCGTTACAGGTACGAATGGCAAAACAACAACGACTTATATAATACGCAGTATTTTGCAGGCCGCTGGTATTCGCACAGGTTTACTTGGAACTATTATCGAGAGCGACGGAATAAACGATAAAGAAGCCGACAGAACAACTCCTGAGAGCTGTGAAATTCAAAAACAATTAGCCTCAATGGTCAAGAACGGCTGCGGAGCTTGCGTCATGGAAACTTCTTCGCACGGTTTATTTTTAGGACGTATCAAAGGCGCGCGCTATGATGTCCCTGTTTTTACGAATTTATATCCTGAGCATTTAGATTTTCATTTAGATATGGAAAATTATTTTGCGGCTAAAAAATTATTATTCACGGATTACACGAAAGAAAATTTTATAGGTGCGGCGAATTTCGATGACTCTTACGGCAAGAGATTATTGAAAGAATTTGATAAAAATCTTCGCGGATTCGGCCTCGATGATGGAGCTGATTCGAGAGCTTTTAATGTAAAAATGAGCTTAAACGGTACAGAACTTGAAATTTCTACTCGCGGCTTTGAAAATCTAAAACTTCATTCTCCTTTAGTCGGAGATTTCAACGTCATGAATACTTTATGTGCCGTTACTGCAATGCGCGGAAGAGTCAGCGACGAGGCAATTATAAAAGGAGTTGCCAATGTTCCTCAAGTTCCCGGAAGATTAGAACGAATTGATTTACCTAACGGCGCGTGCTGCTTCATAGATTTTGCTCACACTCCTTCAGCATTAAAGAGCGTTTTGAGCACGATTAAGAAACTTTCAGGCAATCAAGGCAAAATTATTTCAGTCTTTGGACACGGCGGCGGACGTTATCAGCAGAACAGACCGGAACTTGCAAAATCAGCGAGTGAATTTGCCGACGAAATCATAATAACTTCCGACAATGCCCGCGACGAAGAGCCGATCGCAATAGCTCAAGCCATAGCTGCAGGAGCAAGCAAGCCGTATAAAATCATTGTTGATCGTCCTGAAGCAGTGAATTACGCTTTGAAATTATTAAATCCCGGCGATATTTTAGTGATAACAGGAAAAGGTCCTGAGAAATTCATCACGATTAAAGATAAAAAAATTCCGTTTAATGACGCTGAAGCAGTGAAAAAGCAAATAGGAATTAGGAGCTAATAAGTAAGTAAAAAAATCTTCTAACTTCTCATTCAACAACAAGCGTCGCTGAACCGTAAGCCTTAAGAGGCTTTCCGTTTTCATCATATTCAAGAGAGTATCTCACATGAAAAGGAACTCTGCCGACAGTAAGCGGGATTACAGCTTCGAGATTGTCTTCACCGTCCGCTAATTTTTTCATCATGTCGCGGTACATGTCAGCATAATCAGACGGGAAAATTCCGTCTTCGATTGCAGGCTCAGGATAATTTTTAACGACAGGCGGAAGGTGCAAATCTCTCATACATCTGAAACACGGCCTCATTTCCCAGTTGCTCAAATCGACTTCCCAAGCGTAAACGTTTGCCTGCTCGAAAGCGTGTTTGAACTTTCCTTCATTTTCCTCGAATGCTTCAATCTGCTTTTTTTCTTTTGTGATATTCTGAACGATCGTGTAGAACAAATATTTTGTTCCGGCGTTCCCTATAAGCCTTATGCTGCTTCTCACACAGATTTTTTCTTCTCCGCATAATTTCGTGCAGATTGTCCGCCAAGTTTCGCAGTATTCTTCGTCTTTTGACTCGATAGCTTTTTTAATTACTCTGATATATTCGTCTTTGCTGTGTTTGTCATGATTTTCCCAAGGAGTTGACTTTATAATCTGCTGTTCAGTCCGTCCTAAGCCGACTTCAATAACATACTTTTTATTTACTCGGAGTATTTCTACATCATCAGTTTCTGAGGCATATTCAAATATTGCTGCCGCGCCTACAAAAAGGTCTTTAAGGACGTTAAGAGAAGAATAACCTCTCCCGAAGTCGTCCATTTCGACAAGATAGCCGTAGCCATGCAATTTTGATATAACATTCTGCATAAGTTCCATTCCGCCGATAGCTGAGGACTCTGTAATTTGTAATTTCGACGCGGATATATTTAATTGGAATATCATATTTTTGTCTTAGAGCTTCTATGGCGTCAACATAATCAATTTTATTTTTTCATTAAGAATATCGAAGCGCGACATATTGACGGAAATCGGAACTAAAGAAATTTTCTCGTCAAGGCATTTTCTCTGAAATTTGCAAACTTGCTCGAATATATGAAGGTCTGCTTTATGCATCAAATTATTTTTTTCAAGTACGGGAACAAAATCAGAAGGAAATTGAATCCCATGAACAGGATCATTCCATCGCATCAAGGCTTCTGCTCCGACCATTCTTCCCGTAGAATGATTAATTTGAGGTTGATAGTAGGCATAAATATGATTGAGTTTTACAGCTTCGTCAAAACTGCTTATCAATTCTTGTTCCGTCATTTTATCAGGCATAAAAAAATCCACCTCTCGATTTTATTTTTGCGATTTAAGATTAAATTTTGCGTTATTTTCTTCGATTAATAGCTTGACGTCATCTAACGTGAACTTTGGCCTTTGAATTTCTTTAAGCAGCGGTGTTAGAGCTATTGCTGCAACAACGACGCTTAATAATCCAAAAATCCATGTTACTATCGTCTCAAGGCTTGTCATTCGTTTGTCGATAGAGTCCATCCGAGTGCCTAAAACTTTTATTTCACCTTCAAGCCTCTTAATTTCACCTTTTATCTCGTTGCCAAGTGCTTGAATTTCACCGTGAAAACGATTAAATAATGCTTCCATTTTTGCGTCAAAGACATCTTGACGAACATAAATATCTTTCATATCTTCCGAAACTGCTCCGTGTGATGCCGAAGCAAGCGATAGAACAAGCAGCAACACCGCTAAAAATTTTTTCATTTTCATTCGAGCCTCCTTTAGTTTGTACTTTGCAAAAAGTTATTTTAATTATAAAATTTTTGCGAAGAATAAGCTATACTAAAAGGAATTAAGTAACATGAATATGAATTTGAAAGATTTATTTGCGTTAATTAATGTTGAAGTTTCTGAAAAAATTGCAGAGCTTGAGTTTCCTTTTCACCTTGCTACAGACAGCAGAGACGTTATGAAAGGCGGAGCTTTCGTGGCTCTCGAAGGCGAAAAAACTGACGGACACAAATATATACCGCAGGCAATCGAAAACGGAGCGGCTTTATTAATCGTCAGGACAGGGAAAAATCCGGGCGTCGATGTTCCGACTGTCGAACTTGAAAATCCTGAAAGAGATTTAGCCCGCTTAGCCTCGTTGAAATTAAAATATCATCTTGAAAATCAAAATCTGCAAGAGGTCATAGCCATTACTGGAAGCGTAGGCAAGACTACAACAAGAGCAGCGTTGCAGCTTGTATTAAAACAAAAATTCAAACTTCACGCGCCAGAACGCAGTTTTAACACGCTCATAGGCTGCACGGCTACAATTATGGCAATGCCTCTTGAAACAGAAATTTTAATTTTAGAGTTCGGAGCAAACAAACCCGGCGAAATTCGAGAACTCACGGATTATTTCCCGCCTACTATGTCAGTGTTGACGGCTGTCGCTCCTGTTCATCTTGAAGGCTTCGGCGACATTGAAGGAGTTTTGAATGAAAAATTAGAAATCACTCACTCGCCTTTGATGACGAGCATTGTTTATAACAACGACAACGAATTATTAAACGAGGCTTTCAGATACGTCGTAAAATCAATGGGCGTCGGTGAAAGCAAAGACTCTGATTTTGTAATCAGCTATGACACTTCAGAATATAAGCTGCGGGCTTTGTCGTTCTTAATTGCTCATCGTCCTACGCAAGAAATCGCGCGCTTCACAGTGAAACTTTGGGGCAAACATAACGCTGTGCCAATAGCTCTTGCTGCTTCAGTCGGCCATGAATTAGGTTTGAGCTTGCAGGAATGTTCCGACGCCTTAGCAGATTTTCAGGCTATTGAAGGTCGCGGCCGCGTAATCGGGCTTGGTGAAGATAAATTTTTAGTCGACGACTCTTACAACGCTAATCCTGCTTCAATGTCAGCATCGCTTAAAACGTTCGCCGGAGTCGAATTGCCTGGCAAAATTGCAATTTTAGGCGAAATGCGCGAGCTTGGCGAAGACGCCGCGAAATATCACGCTGAACTTGAAAATTTATTTGAAAATCTTGACTGCGTGATTTTAACCGGCAAGATATGGCACGAAGCTATTAAAAATCCAAAATATATTTTTGTTGAAACATGGCAAGAGGCATTAGACGCCGCGAAAAAATTTATATCTGAAAACGAGTGGCACGGAATTTTAGTCAAAGGTTCTCACAGCATCGGCCTTGAAAACGTTGTAAAGGCAATTAGAAACGAGGAGTGAGAAAATAGAAATTGAAAAGATTTTCAATCGCGGTTTTATTTTTCGCACTCTCGATAATTCTTCAATATTTTTGGATAAAATTTCAGCGTCGTGAACACTTAATGCAAGCTCAAAAAACTTACGGAGTCAATATCGACGTTGAAATAAAATCTAAAACTCCTTCGATGGGCGGCGTGATCTTTTTATTAATGTCATTGATCGCGCTCGCCTTCAACTTTTCTATTAATTCTCTAATATTTTGGAGCCTGCCTATTTTAAGCGGCCTAATAGGCTTTATAGACGATTGGCTGAAATTCAGAACTCACACGAGCGAAGGCTTCAAAAGTTTATCAAAATTAAAATGTCAGTTAATAATCTGCGCTTTATGGGTGATTTTAATTTTTGTTCGAGGCGATTTAGCTTTATGGCCGGGTGTTTATGATTTTAACGGCTGGCTTGCAATACCGTTAGCTTTTTTAATGACAGCAGGAACAATTAACGCCGTTAATATCACAGACGGGCTTGACGGATTAGCTGCGGGAAGTTTTTTAATCTCGCTTGCATTGATGTTGATTTTAATTCCGACTAATGAATTTAACTCAGAAATTTTAATCGAATTATTTTTCATGACGGCGGGATTTTTATTTTTCAATTTAAGACCCGCGAAAACTTTCATGGGCGACACAGGCTCTCATTTTTTAGGCGGCGCATTAGCTGCTCTTTGCGTCATGAACGGCCGAACGCTCGCGATAATTCCGGCTGGATTTATTTTTATAATAGAAATGCTTTCGTCAGCAATTCAAATTTTCACAATACGGAAACTCAATAAAAAAGTTTTTTTAATGGCACCGTTGCATCATCATTTTCAGAAAAAAGGTTTTGACGAGACGGCCGTAACTTTGAGATTTTGGCTTGTTCACGCTGTCGGAGCTTTGCTGATTGCGTTAATGTTGATGTGCTTTTGAATGGGAGTGATTAATATGTCAGAAGAAGCTGTGATGCAGGTAAGAATAGACGCAGATTTGAAGATGCAGGCTGAGAATTTGTATCGGAAAATGGGAATTTCTTTTGCAGAAGCCGTAAGACTTTTTGCAAAACAGAGCGTCATAGAAAATGCAATGCCGTTCGTTGTTAGTGTTCCTAAACGAAACGTTATTTTAGGCGTCGCAAATGGAAAGTATGTTATTCCTGACGATATTGATAAACATAATAACGAAATTGCTTCCATGTTCGGCGTAGAAAATGAATATTTTGCTTGATACTCATATCGCTTTATGGGCTATTACTGAGCCAACTAAACTTTCTAAGAAAGCTCTTGAGCTCCTCCAAAATGGGAATAATAACTTTTACGTCAGCGTTGCTTCCGTATGGGAAGTTGCCATAAAAAATATTAGACATCCTGAGGACATCCCGATGTCAGACTTTGAATATGCAAATTTCTGTGTCGTGTCTGGATTCAATATTTTACCTTTGAGGGTGGAACACATATTCACTTTGAAAACTCTTCATAGAGAGGACGATGCCCCTAAACATAACGATCCATTCGATAAAATTATGCTCTCTCAAGCTAAATCTGAAGGCTTCTCATTTCTCACAGATGATAAATTATTGCCGTTTTACAATGAAATTTTCATCATTGAAGCCTAAGGCAAAGCCCATGAATTTTGAACTATCCTGAGTCGATAATGTAAAATAGATAAAAGAAATCCGCCCTGATTGGAACAAGGCGGATGCGTTACTATAAAAACATTAGGGTAGTTTTTATATCTTGTTTAATTACCTGCTCTTCTTAATCAAAGCAAGCACTGCTAACGCTGCAAGACCTGCGAAACCTGCGTTGCAACCGCCGCCGCTGCTGCCTGTGCCGCGCGGTGTTTCTTTGCTCGTGGCTTCGACAATAGCGTAAGGTGTTCCGGCTGTAACTGTTCCTTCAGCAAGTTTTGACTCTGTACCAGCTGTAACTGGGTTGTGGTCTGCGTCAGTAAGTGTTGCTTCAACGTACTCTACTGCCTCTAAAACGCTAACGTCTACAAAGAAGACTTTGCCGTCCGCAGGATCGAACTCTTCATCTACTGCGACAAGAAGATCGCCAGTTGCATCGCCGCTTGTAGCTGTGAATGTTGCTACGGGCTCAAGATCGTAATCGCTGGCGTACGCTGAAAGAGCTGATTTCGCTGCTGATTTCTCTGTGTCGCTTACTGTGTTGTTTCTTGTAGCGTTTACGTATGCCTTCGTCGTGTTATCTCCGTCACCGTCGCCATTGTTGTCGCCATCGCCAGAGCCGCTGCCTGCGCCTAAGGTTACGTCCATGTCAAGCTCTGTGTCGGCCGCTAATGCTACATAGGCAGATACTTTCGCTGATGCTGCAGCGTTGTAATGATATTTTACTGCCTCAGGAGCTGCTGTGAACGTTGCTTTGCCTGTGTCTTTGTCATATGTAGCACCGTCAACCGTTGAAACGTTGGCCGCTAAAAGTCTTGCCTTTGCTGCTACGTCGTTTGCGTTTGCGCTGGAGTCTAATGCCTTCAAGAAAGCCTCGAAGAACGCTCTTAAATCGAAGACGCTGCCGCTGATGTAGGCCGAGATTTCTCTGTTGCTCTTTTGGCCGCTGAAGTCTGAAGCATCTTTGCTTAACTTCGTGAGCTTCGTTGTGTCGATTTCAAGGAACGGAAGTCTGTTGCCTTTGAGATTGACTTTTACAAGAGCCGTGCATGTTGAAAGGTCAACGCTTTCAATCTCGCCCTGGTCGCCGCTTGCTGCTGAGGCGTCAAGGTCTGTAAGAGCCGTGCATCCTACTACGATGAGAGTCTTAAGTTTTGAGCCTTTGGTGTTGAGGGTCTTAAGGCCTTCGCAACCGGCTGCGTCAAGTTTCGTAAGTGCTGTGTTGTTCGCAACATTGACTGTTTCGATGTTGTCGTTGCCCGCTAAGGCCAAGCTCTCTAATTTTGCTCCGTCAGCACTGATTGTCTTAATATCGCTCGTCTCATCAAGGGATAAAACCGTGAGGTTCGTCTTCTCTGAGAGCATGACGGTATCGGCTTTGACGCCTGCGAGGTCGAGAGACGTTGTCGTAAGGGCTGAGGCTGCGCTTAAGTCGAGTGATTCAAGATTTTCGAGTTTCTTGAGATCCTCATTAGTGATTGACGTGATTTGCTCATCGATTTCGACTTCTGTAACCGTTGCTAAGGTATCTTCATCAAGGGCATTCAAAAGTTCTGTAAGGGTCGCCGTTTTGCCTGCTTCGATTTCAGGCTCAAGTTTACCGTCTTTGCCAACTTCGACATCAGAGATTGCGGCTGATCTTACCATATAGGTGCCGTCATCTTTTGCGAATGCCTTGTAGCCTTTTGCAATACAACCGGCGTCAAGGTTATTTTTGAACGTACCGCCAGAAACTTCGATAAGACCGGCTGTCGTTGATTTTACCGGAGAAGCTAACACTGTTGCATCAACTGCATAAACATCTGCAGCAACTTTTCCGTCAAGACTGCCTTTCCCTTTGAATGTGCCTCCATTGATCGTAATTTTACCAGTATTACCCACTGAAGCGGTGCCGATGGCAGCTTTGTCAACAAAGAAAACAGCATAATTGCCAGCTCCTGTCGTAACAGTCTGATTTGTTTCAAATGTGCCTCCCTCAATGGTAACTGTCCCTTTAGCAGACTCGTAAGCGTAAGTGCCAGCAGTAGCAGTCTCAGTCTCTTTGAATGTAACATATACGGCCGTCGCTTCTTCGTTAGCGATTTGTGAGTCTATGCCTGTAATCTTCGTGTCGCCTTTGATAGTTACGGTAGCATCGTGGACAAAAATACCATTTTGGAACTTGGAAGTAGCAGGCGTGCCGGTGATGGTGCAGCCGTCTACGATAAGCGTTCCGGCGTAAGCATCGATAGCCTCGCAGTTGAATGCATCGAACGACACACCTTCCAACGTGAGCGTGCCGCTGAACTTCGTTGCGCTTGCACCCTCTTTTGCTTCGCCGCCTGCCATGATAATGGGCACAGAATTTCTGTTGTTCGCTGTCAAAGCACTGCCAAACTCAGTAAATTTAAGATTTTTGATGGTTACATCGCCTTTGCCCTCGAGAACGAAAGCGTGAGGCTTACCTTTAGCAGGAACAGCATCTGACAGTGTTTTGAGTCCATAGACGGTATGACCCTTGCCGTCTATGGTCAGACTCTTATTTTTAATTGAAATAACTTCTCCTCCCGTAGCATCATCAGTAAAGCTGACTGGGGTTCCTGATGTGCCATCATCTCCGGTTAACTCGATAATATCGCCATCTTTTGCGACAGCGATTGCCGCGCGAAGGCTTGGGTATGGAGTAGCGTCGCCAGAAATCTTAGCAACATCAGCTCCGAAGGCCGTCGCACTCATCGCCAAA
>JAFVEW010000084.1 GCA_017475805.1 Synergistaceae bacterium
AATCGACTTTTGCGTATCCTATATCTTCAAAGGGTTTTTCTTTTAATTTCAAATAAGCCTCGTCAACTGAAATTTTATTTTCGTGAAGTTCTCTAAGAATTTCTTTTATGTCATTCAAAAAATTTTTCACCTCTTTGCGAAATAATATCACATTAAAAGCAATTAAGAACGCAAGACTAAGAATTATATTTTTAATTTTTATTTTATATTTATGAAGCTCGATGGCTCGGAAAAAATTTTAATGTGTTTGTGTTAGTAAAAGTGTTAGTAAAAAATAAAATTCCCGACTCTCATCGGGAACTTTTACGAACAAAGAGATTGTATCATTTTCAACTTTTCGATGGAAGCATTTTTGCAATTAAACCTGCAAAACCTGTAACCGGCATAGTCTGAAGCAACACTCGTCCGGGACCTGTTACAACGGTATTAAAAACTCCTTCGCCGCCGAATAACGCGTTTTTTACGCCTTTCACAGTTTGAATTTCCATGTTCACGGTCGCATCCATCATTGCAAGATAGCCTGTGTCGACTACTAACTGCTGTCCTGCTTCTAAATTATATTCGATCGTAGAGCCGTCGATTTCTAAAAATACAACGCCGTTTCCTGAAATTTTCTGCATTACGAAACCTTCACCGCCGAACAAGCCCACGCCGATTTTTTTCTGAAAATGAACAGAAAGTTCGACATCCTGAGAGCAAGCTAAGAAAGCTGTTTTCTGGCAAATTATCGAACTTGAAGGCGTAATTTCAAAAGCCCTGATAGATCCGGGAAAGCTTGATGCAAAAGCTATCATTCCGGGACGATCCTTAGCTGTATAGTGATTTTGAAACATACTCTCGCCCGACATCATTCGGCCAAACATTTTGCCAAGACCGCCGCCCGCTGTTTTCATTTCCATATTAGGACTCATCCAGCTCATAGCTCCGGCTTCACATGTTACGGTCTCGTTTTGCTCCAAGTTACAAATGACGACCGGCATGGGTTCGCCTTTGATTTCGTATTTCATGTTCTAATTGCCTTTCACTAATTTTTTATAACAATTCGATACGACTAATACAGCAAGAGTCATCAAAGCAACGGCGATGATTAACTGCAGGCCGTCAACCATGAAGACAAATTTTCCGCCTGAAAGTTTTACGATTATGTTATAGACGCTGATTAATAATGCCGACATCGTTACAACAAACATAAACGTCATCGGAATATAAAGCATAAATCCTTTTCGTCCTGTAACTTTTAAGAACACCGCAAGAGCCGTAAGAACTAAAGCCGATAATAATTGATTAGCCGCACCGAATAAAGGCCAGATACTCGTGTAACCTGCAAGGCATAAAGCATAAGCTAAAGCAAGAGTTATTATCGTGGAAACATAATTATTCGTGATAATTTTCGTCAAGAAACCCGCTTTTTCACCTTCGGACGGAGCAAAAAATTCCTGCAAAGACATTCGCCCGATTCTCGTTACTGCGTCGATTGTCGTCATGGCAAGAGCTGAAACGCACATCATAATAATACAAGTCGCTACGTGAGCAGGAAGTCCGAACATCGTGAAAAATCCGCCTACAGCATTTCCAAAAATTTGGAACGGAGTACCCGTCGGAAGTCCGCCACCCGAAGCAGCAGAGCAGGCTATTACTAATGCTACGACGCCGAGCAGAGTCTCAACTAACATTGCTCCGTAACCTACAGGAAGCATGTCTTTTTCATTTGAAATTGATTTTGACGAAGTTCCTGACGAAACAAGGCTGTGAAATCCTGAGACAGCTCCGCAAGCAATAGTGATAAATAAAATCGGGAACAAAGGTTGATTCTTTGCCGTCCAGCCTACGAACATCGGCATCTCGATTTTAGGATTTGCGATTATAATTCCTAAAGCACCGCCGAAAATCATTCCCAAAAGTAAAAAGACGC
This sequence comes from Synergistaceae bacterium, assembly GCA_017475805.1. The sequence goes on from JAFVEW010000084.1 coordinate 1,913, forward strand.
TGAGGTAATCACGAGGCTGTTTCAAAAGCCACATAGGCATGACCGAAGCTATGAAGCAATAAGCAAAAACGACGTAACGCCATTCATCAGCGTTGCGATATATGGGATTTTGTATGCCAGCCCATAAAATTACAGCGACGATTATTGCTCCGACTGTAAATTTCGTGAGTTCGCTGACACTTTTAAGACGCATGAAAAATCCGAAAACCATAGCCGCGAAAATATAAATCATTGAAATTGAAGCTGCAGCTGCGCCGGGAACGTTTTGTCCGCCGTCTTTAGTGAAGCCGTTGAAAGTTCCCGCTAAAATATCAGCAAACGCCGCGATAACTAAAAGTGTAAACAGCCAGCAGAATAATAAAAATAATTTTCGTCCAGCTTTGCCGATATATTTTTCAATTAATAAGCCCATTGATTTTCCGTCGTTCTTGACTGAAGCATAAAGAGCCGTAAAATCTTGGACAGCTCCGAAGAAAACTCCGCCGATTAAGAGCCATAAAAATGCAGGAAGCCAGCCGAACATAGCCGCAATTATCGGACCTGTTACAGGGCCTGCGCCTGCGATCGAGTTAAACTGATGCGAGAATACAGTGAAGCATGAGGCCGGAACATAGTCTTGGCCGTCTTCAAGTCTTACAGCAGGAGTTTTTGCTTTAGGGTCTATTCCCCAAGTTTTTACGAGCCAGCGGCCATAAAGAATATACGCGAAGGCAAGCACAACTATAGCAATGCCGACGAGTGTTAATCCGTTCATGAAATAAAAATTCCTTTCTTTCGATAATTAATTCAAGTAAATTAAGTAAAACAAAAATTTTCTGAAAAATTTTAAGAAATATATCACCGCAAAAATTAAAAAACAATATAATAATAGTTAAATTGGAAGGAAGGACGCGCTAAAATGAAAAATATAAAATTAAACAACGGCCTCGAAATTCCTCAAATCGGATTTGGAACTTATAAATCCGAAACTCAAGCGATAATAAATGCAATCGAAGCAGGCTATAGATATTTCGACACAGCCTCTTTCTACGGCACTGAAAAAAATATCGCCGAAGCCATAAAGCAAAGCGGAATGAAACGCGAAGATTTTTTTATAGCCTCTAAGCTCTGGAAAGATGATATGGGCTATGAAAAAACAAAGGCGGCTTTTAATAAAACTCTCGAAAATCTTGAATCAGATTATATCGATGTTTTTATGATTCATTGGCCTCGACCTGATGTAGAAAACAGGGAAGATTGGCGCGAGATTGATTTAGAAACTTGGCAGGCTCTCGAAGAATTTTACGAACAGGGAAAAATCCGCGCTCTCGGCTTCAGTAATTTTTTGCCTTATCACGCAGAAAATATAATAAAA
>JAFVEW010000085.1 GCA_017475805.1 Synergistaceae bacterium
CTGAGCTTGCAGTAACATCATTATTAGCCACTGTGTCATTAACGGTTATTTTGGCATTTTGCAGAAGATAAGCTGAAGCATCATTAACGAGCCTAAAATCTTGGGCAATAAATTTTTTCGTATAGGCTTTGTTGTAAATAAATGCCATCCATATTACCATAATATAATAGAATAATATAGTTAGTACTATAGGCAATATTATCACTGTTCCCAGATCATAAGGATTAATAGCCCCAACCGCTTTTAAGAGCGCAAATATCAGACTGGTAAGCATATAAGGGAAAATATATAAAACACCCCACATAATAAACATCCATTTCCAGTCTTTCCGAATCGCGGGACATATAAAACCAAAAAAGAATGTTGCCCAACTGAAGCCAACATAGCCTGTTTTATATTCGTCGCCTTTGACTAACGTAACTTCTTTTGCCATTTACTTCACCGGTGCTCCACATTCAGGACAGAACTTTTGCTTGTCTGATAATTCAGCACCGCATTTCTGACACTTTTTTGAAATTTTCATAGGTGAACCGCATTCAGGACAAAATTTATTTCCGAAAGGAACAGGTTTTCCGCACTTCGGACACTTGTCTGAAAGAGGAGCACCGCAACCGCTACAAAATTTATTTGCTTTTGGATTTCTGCGTTTGCATTTTGGACATTCAATTTCGTCTGAATTTATGTCAATCATTCCCATACTCTCAAATTCCATAACTTCCATATTCTTGCCGCCGGTCGTAATAAATTCTTTCGTGAAATCGAAGATATTATCTGCTAATCTTTTTTGATTCCAAGCTCCGAGTGCTGCTGTCAATGCTAACGGAGCGAATATAAAAGCTCCGGCAACTCCCGCGCCGATTTTATCTGACCATTGACCGTTACCGACAGAAACTGTTATTAATTTCCCGCCAGAGTTTAGAATACGGACTTGAATTGCTCTTCCCATTCCGGCAATTTTAGTCCAGCCTGTATCATCTGACTTTGCCTGAATAAAATATCATTCTGGAATTGTCGCGCCTTCAGCAACAAGATTTTGACGAATTCGCAGATATTTTAGAATTCCTTCACCGATTTTTTCACAGTTAAGTCCTTCCGTAAGTTGAAAAACTTTTGAAATATTATCAGCCATGTATGTCCTCCATATTTAATATTAATTATTATTCTTGAATCCATTTATGAAATTTTTTTCCGAAGGGATTTTTTGAACACGAGTTGCCGGGCTTGGGCATACTTCCATTAACGCCCTTTCCGCAATAAGCACACCGCCATTGATAAGTGTGTCCGTCAACTTCAATCCAGCTATGAGAACTGCCTCCGAAAGGTGCTTCAGAACATCCGCTCGGTGCAGGAATACTTGAAGACGAAACTTCACGCCCGCAAAACTCACACATCCAATGGCTACTCACTCAATCGTCCCCTTCTTTATGAAAATAAAATCGCACACGACATTAAATAATCGTTACTTATTCTGTGATATAATTTTCATAGAACAAGTTACGACAAACGGCACATAACCGTAGTCATGTGCAGAAATATCTTAGCAGATTAATTATAGCATAAAAACTTGTTCTGATTTATTGTATTCTTTTTTAATTTTTAATTATTTTTTCTTAAATTTATAAAATTAAGTAATAACTTAGATTTTTTTCGTTACCATTCTGAATTTATTTTACTTTTCATACGTTCAATTTTTCATAAAGACTTCAAAATTCAAAAATGATTCCTTTTATTTAATTGTTGAAAATTTTCGCCAAAAACGTTTTCGATTTCATTTTTCACGACACACAACTGAGAATATTCTTTATCGCTCCAGAAATTTTTCTCGAACAATAGCGCAAGAAAACCTTGTTCGACGGCGAGTCGTTTACTTTCAGGAAAAAATAATTCAAAGGCCATACAACAATAAGAAATACAGGCCTCAAAACGCGTTCGTTGTGAAGTTCTCGGGACGCAACGATGTTGATAGACGCATTGCATAACTTCATCGCTAGCTTCATCGGCTTCTCGAACTAAATTTTTGCTTGAGCCGATTCGATCTTCAAATGACATTTCTGAAACGACTCTGAAAATGTCGATTTTGTCTGCGTCTCTGATGATGTTGCAGAAAAGCCGCGTCTGTTCGTCTAAATCATCAGGCAATTTTAATTTGTTATGAAGCCTTATCGCAGTTTCTAAAATTTTAAAAAATTCCGGCGAGAGATTTTCGGCTTGAAATTTATCAATCAAATTTTTTTTGAATAGCAAATCTGCTCCGAATTCAGCGTGATCGACGGAAACAATATCAAGAAAAGTTCCATAATTTTTCACTTGCTCGAAACGCCCGATGTCGTGAAGCAATCCCAAGAAACGCGCGAAAGTTATTAACTCATCGCTGAGAGCGAGGCTCTTTGAAATTTTTTCACAGTTCTCGGCAACTTTGAAAGTATGAACGATTTTCAAATTAATCATTTTGTTATTCGCATCATATTTTGAAGTGTATGCCCTAAATTCAGACTCAGCGCGCTTTATATCAATCAATTTAAAATTTCTCCTTTAATGTGAATTTTTCTTTCATAATTTTAACGCGCAAAAAAATCAGCCTCTTGCAAAACAAGAGACTGATGAAAGAAATTCATTTATCTGTGGCTGTGCAAAAGTTCGTGTTCGCGTCCTTTGATTAAAGTGTCGTAAATCGCAAGAGCTGTCGGGTTTTCGTTTGACTTCTTAATTTGAGTGTTGATGTCTGATTCGTAAAGCCCTGATTTTCGAGCTTCTTTTGTTCTCTTGCCGGCGTGAGCAGGTTGACCGCCGCCCATAATACAGCCGCGTCTGCAAGCCATTACTTCGACAAAATGGAAGAATTTTTCGCCGTTCTTTATTTGCCTGAGTAAAGCGTCGGCTTCAGCAAGTCCGCTGACAACAGCAGCTTTGATTTCGTTGCCCTTGTAATTAAACGTAAATTCGCGCAATGGTCCGGGACCTCTGACACCGCTCTGACGTAACGCCTCGATAGCTGGACGGTCAGGACCTTCGCAAAGTGTTC
>JAFVEW010000086.1 GCA_017475805.1 Synergistaceae bacterium
AACGTGAGTGCCTTTTTCGCCCTGCTTTACGTGCCAGCCTTTCTCTTTCGCTTGGTCAAAGGTCAACCAGCGCCCGTCCTCCGAATGCCCTAACGCCTGACTTTGCAACGCTAAATTTACGGCATTGATTCCATGATATGCCCTGCCGCTTACGGCATTAAACGGAGCATCTCCGTCAGTCCACGTCCTCTGCCACGGTGCCGTCTCGTTTTCCATAGCATCGCATAATTTTTTCACGAGTTCATCGCGGTATTCCTGAGCTTTTGAAGAAATCATAAATTTTCGCCTCCGTCCTTATTCCAGCTTTCGACTTTCCGCGCCCATTCCTGAGTTCTTGAAATTTCTTCTTCGAGACTCGGAAACGTTACAGCTCCCTCAAATTCGGGAATTTCGTCAGGTTCACCGCTATCATCAAGGTCAGCTCCGTAATATTCGAGAATTTCCTGCAATTTTTCGTTCATGATAAAAAATCCTTTCTTAATTTTTTCTTTTACAGGCACAGTCTTTTACAAACTTTGAGTCCGTCTGCGGACTTCTTCGCGCTGGATTTTTGCCCTATGATTTTCATCTGAATATGAAATTTTCAGCGTTTCGCCCTTTAACGGATGACGTTCAAGTTTTTCAAGCATATGAACAAATAAACTCCGTTCGCCTACAAGCTGGACGCAGTAACCGCGATTTTCGTCTATATGAACAATTCGCCCCGTGTATTGCTGATTGTCTTGTCGAGGATTCGGGTAAATTTTGGGATTTTCGGCTAATTTCAAATTCAATATTTCTTCTGCCGTTATTGGACTCTGAATTTTTCTCTGAGCCTGTTTCCGCCGTTCGACTTCTGCCGCTAAATCGGGATTCGCAAGTTTCAAGCCGTATTTCACAGCCGCCTTAACGCAAAGCTCCTTATATTCATCATTTCCAGTAATGACGGTAGCTCCCCACTTCTGATTAGCCAACTGCAAAGCCGCCGCTACGGATTCTTCCGTTAGTTTCCGTTTATTCAGCACTATCCTTTTGCCCATGTCTGAAAAATCCGCAGTAAAACTTCCGTCCCGACAATACAAAACTTTGCTTCCAGCTCCGCGCCGTGCCTGATAGTCCCGTAAATCAATTTTTCGGGGCTGGGTGATTTTTATTCCCGACTGTTCGGGCGATAACAAAAACTGTCCAGGATAGCGGTACAGACGATATAAATCTTCGTTATTCTGATTTGAGAGCCAGTCTTTGAATGACGGGAATCTTTTTAGAAAATGCGATTTTAATTCCTGCATTTCATCGTCATGACGTTCCCGAAGTTCAAGATATTCTTTCTTATGAAAAAACGCGAAAAGACTTCTCAACTGATTAAGTTCCGTGCCACGTCCGCGCCAGCTTTCTGAAAATAGCTCGGAACGGTTTCCTTTTTGCTTTATGAATAGTTCCCCGAGTTCCTGCTTTTGCCTGTCCCGTAATTTTTTCAAGGCTGAAGATTTTTTCCTCAAATAAATATCTTTTTCAGAAAGATATTTTTTCCACGAAATTTTCTTTGATGGAGCTTTTGATTCTGATTCAAATTTTTCATGAAAAATCTTTGACGGTTCTTGAATAATTATACCGTCTTGCCGTTCCTGATATTCGCCGAGCCTCCGCTCTAACTTTGAAAAACTGCTGTTTCGGGATACTTGTGAGAGTTTTACGGCTTTGTCGCCCTGCTTCAAGACCGCCCCGTTTCCTTTGCGTTCAAGCCCGAAACCTTTTGACGCTAAATTTTGATGAAGTTCGTCCCAGTTTCTTGCGGACTCTAAAATTTCTGCAAGCTCAT
>JAFVEW010000008.1 GCA_017475805.1 Synergistaceae bacterium
CTTCTTGAAATAGATAATGAAATAGATATTTTAGCCTTATCGATTTCAAATAATATTGATTAATGCTATATTTAGTTCTCTTTGAAAATCTGAAATAGATAATTTTTCAACTTTATATATAGATTATTTTTTTCTCTCCTTTCTCCTTTTCATTTTTTTATATACGCGTCCAATAAAAAAATATCTATTTCAGTGTTTCAAGATAATATAAATTAAGTTATATCAAGGTTTTAAGTGAAATAGATAATTTTTTTGCTATCAATTTCAAGAAATTAAAATAATAACGTAAAACAAGTATTTATAGAGTTTTATCTTGAAAATCCTTGAAATAGATAATAAAAAAAATATCTATTTCAAAAAAAATCAGCTTGTCGAAAATCTGACAAACTGATTTTGATTTAGAACATATAGTGTCTTGATTCGCCGTGTGGCTGCCATTTTTTGAATTGAACGCCTTTAGACTTTAGCCGCGCTTCAAAAAATCCGTAAAATTTTCGATCGCTCAAAATTTCTTCAAAATCCTTATCAGCGCAAAACTCAGCGTAATTTGCGAACATATCAGAAAGTTTGAAGTCTTGTTTTTTCCACGCTGACTCATCTTCAAGCATGAAATCAACAAAATCATTGACGCTTTCATTTTCTGTTATGAACATAGCGTCTAATTCTGCTTGTTCGTCTGTTTCTGTGAAATTGCCGCCATTTTCAATAAGTCGTTTAGCTCCGGCCAAGCACCAATTAAAGATTCCGGCTTTCTCTTTCATGAGTTTTTCGGCCATGTTCTTATCGTTCTTGATGTGATATGAATCTTCTTCGCCTTTGTCTATGAACTGAACAGGACAATCAATTACTAAAAATCTTCGTTTTAATGCTCCGTTGATTAAGCTCTTTGCAACATTAAAGCCACCGTTAATAGCGAAAATGATTTTTGCTACAGGCTCAAACTGTACAAAGTCCTTGTTCTTATAGCAACCGTTCAAAGTTTCGCCGCTAATAGCTAATTTCAGATTAGAAACTGCGTCTTGAATGTCGTTATTACAGTCAGTGCAAATATTCACTTTCGAGTCTTTCAAGTGAATAATAGAAAATTTATCGCCGAACTGATAAGGCTGTAGGCTTGTGCAGTTTTCTTTGCCGAACACGAATATAAGAACTTTTAATAATGTGCTCTTACCGTTGCTACCGTTGCCGCCTTTATCACGGAGAATCAGAGCTTTCTCATATTTGCAGTGTGTTATCAGGCAATAGCCGCAAAATTCTTGAAAACATGCCACGCGCTTTTCATCATTCGCAAAAATCAAACTTACGGTTTTTAGCCATTCGTCGCATGTTGCGTTTGCGTCAAAATCATAGTCGACTCTATGAGTGAGATAATCTGAAATGTCAAAATCTTTTAAGACTTGGCCTTTGAAGTGCAAAGTTTTATTCTTAAAGCCGAAAATCGGATTTTTATTAAATTTCTCGATAGGAATTTTGCTGACAGTTGCGGCTTTTATATGCTCTGTAATAGCGTAAAGTTTCTTTGAACTTGCTACAGCTCCTAAATATTTTTTAACAGACTTCTTGATAAAGCTGTCATCTTTCTGTTGCCATATGCCATCGGATTTATCATAGACATAAAAGCCTGTTTTTTCGTTAAAAAGAAAATCATATTGATTTATGAGAGCTTCTACAATTTCATTTTCGCTCTCGCCGCCGTCGGCTTTCTTCTTGACGGCCTTTAGCCATTCAGCTGAAAAGCCATGTTGAACAAGTCTATCATATAAGCTCTGTAAATCTGCGTCATCAACTCCTTGTTTCTTGGCCTGAATTAGAAAATCCTTTAAGCCTTTTTCGAGAGTCTTTCTTTGAGCTTTGCTGTCGGTTTCTTTAGGCTTGAAGCTCAAGGCGATATATTCAAGGCCGTCAGTGGCATTTTCTATAAGTTCTTTGACGTTGCCGCCATTCACAACAAAGTCATTGACGTCTTTGACTTGTTCAGGCAAATTCGCAACGGAAAATTTTATGCCGTGCTTAAAAAGTTCTGCGATAGCTTTTTCTGTAAATCCTTGACCTACTTTGTCGGTGTCGTAGGCTAAAACACATTCTCGATTTTCTATTTTTGAAATAATTTCAGGCCAATAATTTTCAGGAATTTTTCCTAAACAAGGATAACCGCTTTTCTCGAACATGAAATAATCAAAATCGCCTTCGGTGAGAATCACAGCTCCTTGACGCTTCAAAGTTTGAAATCCTAAAGGCGCGTCATGAACAAAAGAATTATTGAAGGCTTTTTTATATTTCGTGCATTCATCATCATTAGCTTCGTATCCATTGCTATCAGGCATGCGTCGCGCGTTATGAGTTAAAACTGTTAGGCCGTCATAGTCGTAACGCGGAATTAAAAGCCTGTGTTCAATTACGTCATA
>JAFVEW010000087.1 GCA_017475805.1 Synergistaceae bacterium
CCGTTCTGTTACCCCAAGCGCGCCAGCCTCCGAAAAAGTTCAAAGCCGTTGTAATACCCTGTCCGTTAAGATAATTTGCTTGGTCAAGTCCTAGACTAATTTCTTTGCCTGCATCATTTACACAAGCGTTCATCTGCAAAGATTTATTTGACGGACTTTCAAAAGGTATATCGCCGTTTTTCTGGTCTACACTATTCATAAGACCGATTAATTGAGTACTAAGATGAAAAACTTTGTCATCAAGCCTGATTTTAGGCCAGCACGCAATTTGAAACTCACTCATATAGTTATTTAAGTTTTTCCATTCCGGAACTTCGGTGTAAACGTCTGCAGCGTCTGAATCGCTCGGAATATCTACAACGGACATAGCAGTAAAAACGCCGTTGATATTTTCGCATTTTGCCTTCATTACTGCAGCAACGCCGGGTTTTTCGCTCCATTTTGGTGCTGCAATTAAACCGGGTACTAATCTAAATTTCGGAAATACTCTCTCGACTAATTCGAGGCCTTTATAATCGCCTGTTCTTGCGTCAACACCGCCGATAATATCGTTTGCTGTTACTAATTCGGGCTTTAATTTTGTATACGTTAAAAATGCTCTTGCGGCATTAGCTAACGCCCCTGTTGGTATGACATCAAGGATTAAATTCCCGTCATCATCATAACCGAGCGAATAATCTATATCCAATTTGTAAATAACTTTGCTTTCAGGCTCATCGCCGTCGCCAAAGTCATCATCTACGTCAAGGCTTGCTGCTTCAAAGTCTGACATCAAGACGCCCGTTCCTAAATTAATTTCTCCGTCAGTAATTGTATATTCGCGCGCTGTGATTTTCTCTTTATGTTTAGTCGGGTCAAGGACATTGATTAAAACACAAGGCGACATTCCATACAAAGCAAACTGCGAGTAAATAAATTCACAAAGTGTGTAATTATCCCAATCTTCCGAATATCCAAACTGTGTAACTGCTTCGGAATAAGTATAAATTAATTTCGGCTGATTGACATTATTAAGCGCGTCTTCGTCCGTTGCTAAATTTATCGGAGCTGTTCCAACAATAACGGGTAACCCGCTATCAACTTGTACAGTTGCAATTAGCGACGTTGGTATTTCACGAGTATAAACACCGTGTCTAAATGCCATTTAAAATCACTCCCCTTTTGTATTCAGCTTTTCAGCTTCTTTTTTAACATTGTAAAAAATCCTAGCTTCACGAGTGCCGGATTTTGCAATTTTCGCACGCATATTTTCAAGCTCGCTAACTGGTACAATTAGCTGCTTAATTCCGGGTATTTTCTCAATCGCCCGTTCAACATACGGAGGCAAGCCGCCTAAAAATACCTGATATTTTTGCAATGCTAACGAAAAAACGTTAGGCCCTACATAAATTACAGACTCATCATTAATCATAACTTCATTTTCCATTTTTACACCTCATTTTGTTTATTTTGCAATCGGGTAATAGGCCATCAAAGGACGCGCCGTTTCCCAAATTGTCTCAATTTGTCCGAAATAAAAAGGCCACGACTGTTCCTCGAAAAGATAACTTTTCATCGGCATTTTTAGCTGATAGCGTGCTTGTAAAATTCTACCTTCCATACCCAGAATATATTGTTGTATTCTTTCAATGATATTCAAAACGTCGCGATAGCCTTGACAATCTGGGTTATCATCGTAAGTTCCGATTAAAAAATTAACGTTAATTCTAAGAGAATCTATTGTCCCTTCTTCTTTGATAACTGCGTCATCTAATTTCACGATTATACAAGGGAAATTTGCCTCAATATCAACGGGAGAATAGCCTTGAGGAGCTATTTCTTCGGTTTCATCTTCATCATCAATTACCTCAATAGCTGACGGCTGCGGCAAATATTGTGCAAAGACTTTAACATTTTGCAACAAGCCGCTTTTTGCCGGAAGCGCATAATCTTTAAAAAGCTCGCTTAATTCTGCAACTAGTGAATCTAGCAAATTAATCTCAATCATTCCTGCTCCTTTATCCAACGCCCATAAACCGTTGGCAACTCTCATAAAAGGTTTGTATTTACTCATTTTACGGATATAATCTCAACATTCGCATAACTTCGTGGTCTAATCTCTTTTCAAAGCGTTCAACTGCTTTTTGCTCTACGATTTTTACAATTTCTTCATTCTTTACAATTTGCGGAATTGCAGGCGAAACTAAAGACTTTATGCTCCACTTCCCAGTTCCAGTGCGGGTAAACGGCTTATATTTTCCGCCGCGATTTACTAAAAAACCGTCGGGAATGCTCTTTATTCCGTCGCGTTTTACAGCTCCTCGAATACCCTTC
>JAFVEW010000088.1 GCA_017475805.1 Synergistaceae bacterium
AATGAAAATTCTATTTTTGTTCATTTTAATCAAATTCAAGACAAACAGCTCCGCCAAAAATTATTATTAGGCAAAAGAATGCACCCTGATTTGCGCGTTACTTTCAAGTTGGGCATGAATAATTACGGTCCTGCAGCTTCAGAAGTCCGTGAAAAAAATGACGTCGATACGGTCTTGAAAATTAATATGCAGTCGGCATTAGCTGAAGAAGGCAAAATTGATTTTTACCGCCGCCATGACGCAATTCCTTTCGGAAAAGTCAGAACTAAAGACGGCGAAGTTTTTACTTTTAACGAAATTAATATATCTGATCCGTTATTAATGGTCTTTCTTGAATATTCTCCTTCGGCTGAAGGTCATCGAGTTCGATTTACACGTTCGTCGCTCGATAATGAGAGAGTTCAGATTCATAATATCGAGTCAGCAGAGCCTTTCCCTGAAGATAAAATTAAAGCGTGGCAGGAAGGCGGCTTAATCGACAAAGCTCGCGAAAAAATGAATCTTGCGACTAATGAAGCTGGGACTTCTGAATTAGAATTTGATGAAAAAGATTTTGATCCCGAAGTTGAAGAAATTTTAGAACGCGATTATATTCCGTTAAATCCGTATGTTACCGGCGAAAATCGCCCGCAAACTTTAGCAATGTCTGAACGAAAATTTCAAGCTCATAATAATAAAAACGGTGTCGAAACTTTCAACGAGCTTCCTAATTTTTTGCATGATAAAATTTTGAGCGTAACTATAGCAGGCAAATGCAACACCGAATTTTTAGGCGATAATTTTTACAGACGCGGGCATTATCGAGAAGTTAAAGCAAATTATCTGCAGCTTGTCAGCCGTTTCAATAATGACGATGCAGCACTCACAAATTCAGAAAGAGCCGAGAGATATTTTTTAATCGCGCGCTATGTTTATAATTTTTTCTCGCTCGCTGATGATGCCGATATAAGATTTTATTCAGCGGCCGAAGAAGACAATATTAGAATAATGGCTTATAAAGGTCTCGAATATATGATTTATGACCAGCTTGACGCGGCCAAGAAAAATGATGAACATTACGACACAGCGCGGCGTTATTGTTTAATTAGAATCGCTGATGAAATTCAAACAGTCCGTCGTATTGATTCAGAAAATAAGTGGTTTAAGATTTATATTTATTCTTATTTTGTGAACGGCTTGCATTTTCATTCTAAAACAGGTAAATATTCGCCGCAGGATATTTCGCTCACAGGCAGCAGCCTTCTCGAATGCAATGATTTTGCAAAATTTTTCGACGGCCTTTTAGCTCTTGCTTACGTTACGGAGCCTTCGATGCTTTTATCGACTCTTCGTTCATTGCTTTATAACCCTGAGTATGCGTCATTTTTAATTGAAAAGTTAGGCATAAGTTACAAGGACGGCGATATTTTGCCAGAACTTCAAGCAGGATTTCAAGCAGCCGTTGATGAGTATGCAAAACGCAAAGATATTTTTGAGCTTGACCCTGAGGTTAAACTTTCGCCGGAGATTTTTAGAATTTTGAGCGTTCAGTCGGCTTTGATTAGATTAATGAAAAAAGAATTGCAGTATATTTTGAAGACTCCGCTTGAAAATCTTGACTCGG
>JAFVEW010000089.1 GCA_017475805.1 Synergistaceae bacterium
AAATAGACGAAAGTTTTCGCAAATTGAAGAAGTAAAACAGTCTGTATTTTCTTATATTGAAGGATATTATAATAAAAAGCGGCCTCATAGCACTAATGGCGGACTTTCTCCAGATGAGAGAGAAGCGGAATTTTGGACAAAGAAGAAGTAATTTTTTATTTATTTTACTTTTTCGTGTCCACTTTATTGACTATTATCCAATGGGAAGCCGAGGGAATTTTGTTGCCCGTCGTTGAGGCGCATTGACGCTATAAATCTTCTTTATTTTATGACGAAGAAATCGAAACAAGCATAACGAAATTATCAAAAGTCAGCGTAGAGTTCACGTGCAGAATTTTTCACGCGGGAACTAATAAATTAGCCGCCGAAGGTTACACAAAACACGCTTTCACTTCGACAGACGGGAAATTATTGCGCGATGGAAATCCGTTACAAGGTGGCTGGCGTCCCTTATCACTCTTCATTCCTGATTACAACACGCCCAGACGGGACGGAGTGAGTGAGCCAGACGTTGCCGCCGATTACGCAATTATCGCCAATTTGAGTATCGCCGCCCAAGATAGTCGCGCCCGCGTAAATAATTACATTATTTCCTATATCGGGATGTCGCTTAATGCCTTTTACTAAAGTTCCGTCAGGGTGAACGGCAAAACTTTTTGCACCGATAGTAACGTTTTGATAAATTTTGACGTGATGTCCGATTGTTGAAGTCTCGCCGATAACAACGCCCGTTCCGTGATCAATAAAAAAATATTCTCCGATAGTCGCACCAGGGTGAATATCAATGCCCGTGAGCCTGTGAGCGTATTCTGTGATAATTCTTGGAATTAAAGGAACGTTCATAATATAAAGTTCGTGAGCTATTCTATATGCGCTGATAGCCGTAAAAGCCGGGTAAGCGAGAATAATCTCATCAGGAGTTTTAGCGGCAGGGTCTCCCTGATACGCGGCCGTTATGTCTGTCCATAAAGTTTTGCGAATATCAGGGAGTTTTTTTAATAAATTTGCTGCAATTTCTTCAGCTTTATCTTTGTCGTTCACAAGTCTTTCAATAGGGTTAATTAAATTTTCGCAAGCTAATTCTAAATTTTCTTTAATGCTCTTAGCCTGTGTATTAACGTGTGAAGGAAACAGCGCGGCCTGAAAATCTTTGAACGCAGTTTCGGCGTTGTCTCTTATGCCGTTATAATTAATCTTGTCGCTTGAAGTTAAATTTTCAAGTTCCGAGCTTGCAAAATTCAAAGCAAAATTAAAAGACTGCTCTAAAAAATTCATGATTTCTAATTCCAAACTCCTTAATTATTTTGCAAAATTATAAATTAAGAGTAAGGAATTAAAAAACTTCTACTTCCTCACTCCGTGTTTATTACTCAGAAAATAACGCAGTCGATAAATAACGTTCGCCAGTGTCAGGTAAAATCGCGACAATATTTTTACCTTTGTTTTCAGGTCTCTTGGCCGTTTCGATAGCTGCGTAAAGAGACGCGCCTGACGAAATGCCGACTAAGAAGCCTTCTAAAATTCCTGTCAATCTAGCTGAGCTAAGAGCGTCCTCATCTTTAACAGGGAAGACTTCATCATAAATTTTTGTGTTCAAAACATCAGGAACAAATCCAGCGCCGATGCCTTGAATTTTATGCGCGCCCGAACGGCCTTCTGAAAGTACCGGCGAGCCTGCAGGTTCAACGGCAATGACTTTGATTTTTTGATTTTTTGATTTCAGATATTCGCCCGTACCGGTGAGAGTTCCGCCTGTGCCTACGCCTGCGATAAAAATATCGACTTTTCCGTCAGTGTCCTGCCAAATTTCGGGGCCTGTTGTGGCTCTGTGAACTTGAGGGTTAGCGGGGTTTACGAATTGACCGGGAATATAGCTCACTGAAATTTCTTTTGCGAGTTCGTTAGCTTTTTCGATTGCGCCCTTCATTCCTTTTGAGCCTTCTGTTAAAACAAGTTCAGCTCCGTAAGCCTTCATGATTTTCCGTCGTTCGATTGACATCGTTTCAGGCATTACAATGATGATTTTATAGCCGCGAGCCGCTGCTACTGATGCAAGGCCGATGCCAGTATTGCCGCTTGTAGGTTCGATGATGACGCTGCCGGGTTTGAGTTTTCCTGATTTTTCAGCCTCGTCAATCATCTCACGAGCTATTCTGTCTTTGACGCTTCCTGCGGGATTAAAATATTCGAGCTTTCCAAGAATTTTCGCTTCAAGTCCAAATTTTTTTTCGATTCGTTTAAGTTCAAGCAGAGGCGTATATCCAATTAACTGGTCAATGGAAGTGTAAATCTTTGACATAAAAAATCTCTCCTAAAAAAATAAAAATGAAAATTAATTTTCAGGAATTATATAACCTACCGTGTTAATATGCAAATAGATAAAAAAAAATCCCGGCTTTTTCACCGGGACTTTTTAAGAAATTATTATTTAGGTGTTAAGAAATTTTTTTGCTTTCTTTACTTATACTGAGCTACGTTTTCTTTTGTTACTGTGCCAACGCCTGTATCAACGACTGCACCAGCGAGGTCTTTGCCGTTCTCGAGGTCAACGACTGCGTTAATAGCCATTTCGCCCATAATATTCGGGTTCTGAGCCGCAAAGGCTAAAAGTTCGCCGCTCTCGACGTGAGCGATGTTGGAGTCTGATTTATCCCAGCCTACGCAGTAAATATTCATGCCGTTGTTGATAGCGTCTTTGACAGCAGCTGCAGCACCGTTTGTTGCGCCGTCGTTTGTTCCGTAGATAGCTACGACGCCGTTATTGATGAGGGTGTTAGCAAGTTCCTGAGCCTTTGAGTTGTCGCCGTCTGAATACTGACGTTCGCCCATTACGAATTTCGTATCTTTGAAGACTGAAGCAAATCCGTCGTAACGATCCTGGCATGACTGAACGCCGGCCTGAGCGTCAACGATTCCGATTGTTCCTTCGGTTACGCCTTTTTCAGCAAAGAGTTTCGCAAGATATTCGCCGATCTGTTTTCCGCCTGCGAAGTTGTCAGTTGCGAATGTCGCTGAGGCTTTGAGAGTTGCGGGAGCGTCGACGTAGATGATTTTAATTCCAGCGTCAAGAGCTTCCTGAAGAGCGCGGTTAGCTGAAGTTCCGTCGTTGCAAGCGATGATGATGTAATTTACACCGTCGGCTACAGCGTTCTGAATTTTCTCGATCTGCTGCTGATTGTCTTTTGTTTCAGGAGCAAGCCAAACCATTTCGATTTCGTTGCCTTCTTTGTTGAGAGCGTCAACACGAGCCTGTGCAGCGTTACGAAGTCTGACCCAGTGAACGTCCATCTGATCCATTGTGATGAGGCCGATTTTTGTTTTGACGCCTGCAAAGGCCATTCCGCAAACACCAAGAACTAACGCAAGGACGAGAACTGAAGCTAAAACTTTTTTCATAATAGAAAAT